>NZ_DBMDHH010000090.1:0-5890 GCF_057433415.1 Anaerotruncus sp.
TCAAATCTTCTCAAAGGTCCTCCCGGCAAAGTTTCCTTTGCTGGTTTCGCTTTTGTATCCGGAGATACTCAAATTCTTTTCAAGGGTGATTCCCCCAAAACCTTCGTTTCGGGTTCCTCGTTTCTCTTCTCTCGTTGTTCATTTTTCAAGGTGCTGTGCCGTCCAAATTGTGGATGTCACGCACGGGACAGCTTTGTTATAATACCATAGAACACCGGGGATGTCAACTGGTTTGTCAAAGATTTTTTTAAAAATCGCAAATTTCCCGTAAAAGCCCCTGCGCGGCCTCTTCCCGCGCCCTTCTTCCTCCCGCGCACGCATATTCCGGCCCGCGGCGCACATACTGCAACTAACCGCGGCGCGGACCCTTTCCGTGCCTGCAAGGAGGTTTTCATCATGTCGAAAGAACACGGCGCCGATGCGCGGCCGGTGCTGCTCATCCGCACCATCTCGTTTTCCTTCGCCCTTTTGCTGCTGATCGCCCTGGGGGTCTTCGCCGCGCGCATGTGGCAGACGACCGACGTCCTCTCCAAACAGGGCTCGCGCGGCAACGAGGTGCGCCAGATCCAGCAGAAGCTCAAAAACTGGGGCTATTATTTCGGCGAGGTCGACGGCATTTTCGGTGTGCAGACGAAAAAGGCGGTCATGGACTTCCAACGGAAAAACGGCCTGGCCGTCGACGGGATCGCGGGCAATGCGACCCTCCGGGCCATGGGGATCTACAGCTCCCAGCAGACAAGCGGCAGCGGCGGCTATTCGGACAGCGACATCGCGCTGCTGGCCAATATTATTTCGGCCGAGGCGCGGGGCGAACCGTTTGAAGGGCAGGTCGCCGTGGGCGCGGTGGTGCTCAACCGGGTGGAGCACCCCTCCTTCCCCGATACCCTCCCGGGCGTCGTCTACCAGCCGGGCGCCTTCACCGCGATCACCGACGGGCAGATCAACGTGGCGGTCGCCGAATCGGCGCGCAAGGCCGCGCGCGAGGCGCTGGCGGGGTCCGACCCGTCGGGCGGCGCGCTCTACTATTATAATCCCGACAAGACCTCCAACAAGTGGATCCGTACCCGGCCGGTGATCAAGCGGATCGGCGCCCACCTGTTCTGCAGCTGATTCAGTATATTTTATTGTCGGTATTACTGATTGTATTTCATTATTTGCGGCAGGGGATGTTTTTTCCCTGCCGTTTCCATTATAATATAGGTATCGCTTTTCCTGCGGCGGGTTCTGCCGCCGGAAAAAAATCTGTTTGCTCAGGCTTTTTGCCAAAAGCCGGGATGGAGTCCGCCCATGGTTCAAAAGAAACCCGACCTGCAAATCCTCACGGTGTGGCGCATCCGCCTGCTCCTCGTGGCGCTTGTGCCCTCCTTTTTTTCCGCCTTCTTCGCGCCCCGCATCAACTGGGTGTGGTGGCTTTTTACCGCTGCCTGGATGGCGGCTTTTCTCTATTTCTACATATTCTATTATCCCATCAAATACCGCAAGCTCTCCTATGGCTTCAACCGCCGCTGCCTGCTCATCCACTGCGGCGTCATCTATACGCGTGTAAAGGCGGTTCCCTTAACAAGCATCCAGTACGCGACCGTCGCCTCCTCCCCGCTCGAGCGGCTCTTCGGGGTCTGCTCCCTCTTTGTCTATGCGGCGGGCAGCTCGGTCTACATCCCCGGCCTGCCGCCGGCGGACGCCGACCGCCTGCAAGCCTTCCTCACCCCCGCCGACGAGGAAGGAGGTCCCCCCGATGCGTAAGGCCGCCTCCGTCCACGCCCATCCCTTTTCCATACTGACCTTTCTCTACCGCTTCCTCTTCCTCCTGATCATCCCGCTGGCGCGCGGGTTCCTCTCCGCGCTGACGGGCGACCTGCTTTCGTGGATTTCGGGCGCGTGGATGGACATCCTGACCGTTCTGCTGATCTTCCTGCTCGCCTGGAAAAAGTGGGATTGTTTCAAATACTATATGGATGAATGTGGCGTATTTTATACTTCTGGTATATTTTTTAGGCGTGAAACCTTCATCCCCGTCGACCGGATCTGCACCTGCGCGGTGATGCGTCCCTTCTGGCTGCGGCCGCTGAAGGTCGCGCGCCTGCGGGTGGACACGATCGCCCGCGGCGCCAACAAGGCCGACGTCTCCTTCTATGTCGGAGAGCGCGAGGCCGCGCGGATTTTGTCCCTCTGCCGGGGCGTTCCGGAGGAATCCGCCGACGAGGTCCACGCCGCCTACCGCCCCCGGATCTCCGGCGTCGTGTTCCTCTCCCTCTTTACCTCCAACTCCTTCCTCGGCATTGTGTTTATCTCGACCTTCATCTCCCAGGCGGGCCAGATCCTCGGGCAGGAGCTGGCCGACCTGATGCTGGCCACCTTTGAGGAGCTCTCCCGCCGTGTTGCGTTCGGACTTCCGCCCATCGCGGCGGGCGTCGCGATCGCGCTGCTCGTCGGATGGCTCGCCGCATTCCTGCTCAACCTGCTGCAAACCAAGAATCTCTGCACCCTCCGCGTCGGGGACTCCCTCCACGTCAGCGGCGGCGTGCTTGTGGAAAAGGAATATTTCCTGCGCGCCCGCGACATCAGCTTCGTCGACATCCGGCAGAGCCTTTTGACCCGCCTGCTCGGGCGCTATTCGGTCTTCCTCAACGCGATCGGCTTCAATAAGGACAAATCGGACATCTCGGCCGTCATTCCCTTTTCCAGCCGCGGAAAGACCCGCGAACACCTCTCCCGCCTGCTGCCCGAGTACACCGTTTCCGAACGCACCCTCAAACCCAACCTCGGGGCCATCTTCAAGTTCCTGATCGATCCCTTCTGGCCCTGCGTGCTGATTCCCGCCGGCACGGTCGTCGCCTGCTGGCTGCTGCCCAAGTGGACGGGTCTGATCGGATTCGCCGGGTTCATGCTCTCCCTGCCCGCTCTCTGGTTTTTGGGCGTCCGGATTCTGGATTTTCTCTCTTCGGGCGTTTCCCGTGACGGAGATTGTTATACTCTTCGTTATTCTAATCGGTATTATCTACACACCGTTGTATTTCCGTTCGATAAAATCGCGCTTGTTAACGTCCGGCAGAGCATCCTCCAGCGCGGCGACCGCAAATGCGACCTGAAGGTCTCCACCCGCGCGGAGGGGCGGTTCCGCCATCACATCCGCAATCTCGACTGGGACGGGGTGGTCGCGCTCTTCGACGCCGGGGACGAGGCGCCGTCAAAAACATAACAACCGGACGATGTGTGCGGCGCTTCACGCCGCACACATTTTTTTATAATTAAAATTTATGCATGCCGCCGATATTTCTTTTTATTAAGTGCCCTATATGTGGGGATACTGCACAGAGATTATACATTTGTGTCGCATTGACTTTGCCCAATTTCTCCCTTATACTGGGGACAGAGACCGATCATAAGGAGGGATTTTTGTGAAGCAACTGTTAAAGCTGTCCCTGGCAATGCTGTTGGCCTGCGTGCTGTCACTCGGCTCGCTGACGGCCGCCTTTGCGGAAGCCCCGGCGGAGCAGGAGCCCCCGGCCGCGGCCGGGCCGGCGGAGCCCATAGATACGCCGCTATCCGAAACGGACAGGCCCACGGCACCCCCGGCCGGAGATCCGGAGCCTCCCGAAACACCGCCGGCGGAGCCGCAGCCGGGCGAGCCGGAGCCTGCCGGCCCGGAAGCCCCTGAAAAAGCCGATCCGGACCTGCCCGAGGGTTCCGGAGAGGAGTCCGACGCGGATCCGGAGGACCCGCAGGAACCCGGGGAACTCCCTGTCATGGCCAATGCGCTTGCCGCACCCGTCCCGGTAAACGCCCCCGAGGCCGAAGAGGCCGAGATCCGGTCCGTCACCGTTTCCCCCGAGCAAATCAAAAACGGCGGCACGGTCACAGTTACTGTAGAGATGTATTGTCCGTGGACACCGGATAAAAAGGAGGGTGTCTGGTTAAATTTTATGCATACAGACGATCCCGATCGTACATTTCTCGTCAGGTGCTTAACGGTAAAAGCGTCCGAAGAAAATCACATCTATAGCCTTGTTGGGACAATCGATGTTAAGCCCTATAACTATTCCGGAACATATAGACTGGAATACATGGACAACCAGATAACAAATAGGGACTATTGCAGCGCCCGTTATAAGGAGCATCAATCCGTCCATTTCTCCATCCTGCCCCTGCCGGAGGGTTGGCAGAAATCTTTTACCGTGGAAAACAAGTTTAGTGATGAAGATGCTCCCATTCTTGAGGAAATCATATTTGATTTGAATCCTGTAGTTATGGAAGGCGAAGACAAGGACGTCCCAATCCGTCTTAAAGTTAAAAGCGGAAGCTCTGGAGTTAACTATATTGAAGGGGCGGTTGCAAATGAAAATTTCCCCGATAAAGAATATGACTTTAAAGTCATCAATTTCTCCCAATCCCAAACTGAAAACGGCTATTATGAGGCGGTTATCACCATTCCCAAATATGCTTCTGCCGGGGATTATCATTTAACATCGCTGCATCTTGGAAACATTAATGAAAACTACCGCACTTACTATTCCAAAATCAATGAAAATGATTATAAAGGCGAACCCGGCTGTGAAGAACTAACCGACATCCTGGCAAACGCGCATTTTGAGGTTACCAATCTCCATGGAGACGACCATCCGCCCATCCTTGAAAAAGTTGAAATTCGTCCGGACCATGTCGCGGCCGGTTCCGCTGAAAAAGGCGGCGGGTACGATTTTGAAATTATTCTTACCGTCACCGACGGGGGCGGCTCGGGCTTTAATCCGGAATCTCCAAATGACGCAATCATTATGGAATCACTATCTGGCGGCGACCGGATCAAAACACGTGCGGAATATAAAGGTCCCGGAAGTGAAGTTAACACATATGTCTACAGCCAAAAATTATATGACGGGGATACCACAGAGGACACGACCTATTATATCAAACAGATTCATCTGGAAGATAAAGCCCGCAATTTCGTTTATTACCGAAGCACCAAATCGCCCAGAGAGGACACGCTCCCCCTCCCGAATGAAGCCACTTTAACCGTCGGCACTGGCGGAAGCGGCGGCGGTGGCGGCGGCGGTGGCGGTGGCGGTGGCGGCGGCGGCGGTCACCACGGTGGTGGCGGCGGAGGAGGCGGCGGAGGAGGCGGTGGAGCCGGCGGTTCCGCCAACGCAAACCTCATTCGCTCCGCAACCGTGACCAAAAGCACCACCACAGCGGTTTCCAACGCGATCGCCGCGGCAAAAAAGGCCGGCCTCGCCTCCACGACCGCGACCGTTACCGTCAAGACCGGCACGGAGATTTCCCCGCAGACCGTGCGCGCCATTGTGAAAGCCGCCAACACCGCGGCCGCAAAAAAGGGCGTGGCGGTGAACACCATCCTTTCCATCGAGAACTGGAAGGTGGACCGCAATACGGGCAAAAATGTTCTCAATTACCGGGCCGCCTTCGATCCCGCCAAGTGGACGGCCGCGACGAACCTCAAGTTCAGCCTGCGTACCGACGATCTTTCGGTCCGGACCGCTTTTGAAAAGATCTATGCGAACCAGATGGCGATCATCAAGTTTGACCAGAAGGGTTCCTTCGGGATGCCCGTCACGATCACTGTGAAGCCCGATTTTTCCAAGCTCAATACGCAGACCCTCTACTTCTACGCATACGACCAGGCCAACAAGACGATCACTCAGATTGCCGCGCCGAATAATTGGTTCGACAAATCCGGATACCTCCATTTTACCACCACGATGGGGAACCATGTGATCATCACCGACCGGCCGCTCGTCAAGAAGTAACGCCCCTCCTAAAGGCCCCGCTTCCAATGGAAGCGGGGCCTTTTCCACGCGCGGCGCGCCTGCCGATTCCCGCGCTTTTAAAAAAAGGAACGGGACCCCAAAGGGGTCCCGTTCCTTTTTGGTGACCT
>NZ_DBMDHH010000091.1:0-5655 GCF_057433415.1 Anaerotruncus sp.
GGCGCGGGCCGCCGCAGGCGGCGCGCGCTCCCCGCGCGAAGCGCGGGGCGGCCCCGCGGCGGCGGATGCGCGCCGGGCGGGGATGGATACGCCGCCGGAGGGCGGCGGCAACGAAAGGGGGCGCGGGGGAAAACATCTGGTTTGCCTCCGCCCCGAGGGGAGGATCAATTTGAAAATCAGGGATTTTTTCCGGCGGGGGGAGGCGGCGGTCAGCGTACAGACCGCCCGCGAGCCCTGCCGGGGCTGGGACGGCCTGCTGCCGCTGGCCACGCCCGACTGCGCGGTCTATGACGGGCTGCGGCGCGCCATCCCGGTGATCGACGCGGCGATCGACAAGATCGGGCGGCTGGTCGGCGGGTGCGCGCCCGTCTGCTCCAACCGCGCGGCGCAGGCCGAGCTGGAGGCGTTTTTTCGCGGGGTGCCGGTCGGCGCGGTCTCGTGGGGCATGGAGAGCTTCGTGCGCTGCTATCTAGACAGCCTGCTCACCTATGGAAACGCGGTCGGTGAAATCGTGGTCGCGGCGGACGGGAAATCCGTCGCCGGGCTCTATAATGCGCCGCTGCGCGACATCGCGTTTCGGGACGCGGGTTCACCCTTCGGCGTGCAGGTGTGCGCCGCGAAGGACGGGCTCGCCCCCGTTCCCGTCCCCTGGCCCGAGCTCATCGTCTTTTCGGCGCTGAATCCCGCGGCAGGGGAGCTACGCGGCACCTCGCTGCTCGCCGGGCTGCCCTTCGTGTCCGACGTGCTGATGAAGATCTACGCGTCGATCGGGCAGAACTTCGAGCGGATCGCCAACCTGCGCTACGCCGTGACCTACCGTCCCGGCGCCAACGCGGTCGACCGGGCGTGCGCCAGGGAGATCGCGGGGAACATCGCACGCGAATGGGCCGACGCGATGGATTCGGTCAAGCAGGGGGCGATCAAGGATTTCGTCGCCGTGGGGGACGTGGACATCAAGGTGATCGGCGCGGACAACCAGATGATCGGCACCGAGGTGCCGGTCCGGCAGATGCTCGAGCAGATCGTCGCCAAGCTCGGCGTGCCGCCCTTCCTGCTCGGCCTCAACTGGTCGACCACCGAACGGATGAGCGCGCAGCAGGCGGATATCCTCACCTCCGAGCTGGAGAGCTACCGCCGCCTGCTCACCCCCGTGCTTATCCGCATCTGCACGGTCTTTCTGCGCCTGCGGGGCTACGCCTGCGGCGTGGACATCGCATGGGACAACATCAACCTCCAGGACGAGCTGGAGCTTGCCAACGCACGCCTGCAGAATTTGCAGGCCGACAAGCTCGCGCGGGAACTGGAGCGGACGGAGGAGAACCGATGAAACAGGCAGTCATCCAAAAGGCGGCGGATACCCCCGCGACGGGGGAACAGCTCGCCAAAATCAACCGCTTTTCCCGGCGGGAGCTCTCCGTGGAAGAGGTCTATGTCTTTTCGCTCCTGCTCTGCGACAACGAGGTCGACCGCGACTATGAGCGGTTCCCCGCCGCGTCGCTCGAAAAGCTGGCGGCGCTCTTTGTGGGAAAGACGGGCATCTTTGACCACAACCCGCGCGGGGAAAACCAGACCGCACGCATCTTCGAGACCGCCGTGGAGACCGATCAGGGCCGTCTGACCGCCGCCGGGGAGCCCTACGCCGCGCTGCGCGCGTGGGCCTACATGGTGCGGTGCGACAAGAACGCCGATCTCATCCTCGAGATCGACGCGGGCATCAAAAAGGAGGTCAGCGTCGGCTGCGCCGTCGAACGGGCGGAGTGCTCGATCTGCGGGGCGGATGTGCGGGAAAGGCCCTGCTCCCACGAGGCGGGACAGGAATACGGCGGCGCGCTCTGCTGGCACGAGCTTCGAAACCCCACCGACGCCTACGAATGGTCGTTTGTCGCGGTCCCCGCCCAGAAGCGGGCCGGGGTCACCAAGGGCGCGCATACCGCCGGAGTGGATCTCGTCAAATCGCTCGAGGGGGGCGGCGGGGTAACGCTCGGCCACGCGCAGGCGCTTGCGCTGGCAAAGCAGCTCCGGGAGCTCGGCGCGCTCGCCGAGGCCGGACGCGCGCGGCTTATGGAAAAGCGGAAGGAGTTCGTGCGGCTGGCGGCCTTCGCGCTGCCCGCGCTTGACGCGGCCGCCGCCGAATCCGCCGCCGCGGGCATGGACGAAGGACAGCTCGACGCCTTCTGCAAGGGGTTCGCGGGGAAGGCCCCCGCCTTTTTGCAGCTCGGCGGGAAACCGGAAAAGCCGTCCGACAACGGCGCATTTTGTATTTGACAGGAAGGATGAAGCATATGGCAAACTACCAGAATATCCGGCTCGACAAGACGATGTACAAGGCGGGGGTCCCCTTTTCCGACCAGCTCGAAAAGCTCGATCCCTCCGCCGCCTACGCCGGCACCGAGCTGGCCGGGCTCGACGCCTTTCAGCGCCAGCTCAAGCGGTTCGACATCCGGGTGAGCGGTCCCAAGAGCGACTCGATCGCCAAGTTCTTCGGCACGAGCGATTCCGCCGCCCTCTTCCCCGAATATGTGGCGCGCGCCGTCCTGCAGGGCATGGATGAGAGCGCGGTGATCCAGAGCATCATCGCGTCCAAAACGGTCATCAACTCGCTCGACTACCGCACCATCACCACCGCCGACGGGCACGACGTGTCCGCTTCGGTTGTCGCCGAGGGCGCGGCCATCCCCGAGACGGTCATCAAGCTCAAGGACAATCTCGTCCGGCTCACCAAGCGGGGCCGTATGCTCGTCGCCTCCTATGAGGCGGTCAAGTTCCAGCGCATCGACCTCTTCTCGATCACCCTGAAGCAGATCGGCGCCTACATCACCAAGGCTCAGCTCGCCGACGCGGTGAACGTGCTGATCAACGGCGACGCGCCCGGCGACGCCAACGGCAACGCCGCCGAGGTCGTCAAGACCGCCGAGGCCGGCAAGCTCTCCTACGACGATCTGCTCGCCCTGTGGGGCAGGTTCAGCGACTTCCAGATGAACACGCTGATCGCCTCCCCCGACATGATGCAGAAGCTTCTTGTCCTCACCGAACTGCGTGATCCCGTCGCCGGACTCAACTTCACCGGCAGCGGCATGATCGGCACCCCGCTCGGCGCGAACGTCATCCGCTGCGCCGCCGTGCCCGCCGGCACCATCGTCGCGCTCGACAAGAACTTTGCGCTTGAGATGGTCACCGCCGGCGACATCACCGTCGATTACGACAAGCTCATCAACACCCAGCTTGAACGCGCCGCCGTCACCTCGACCAGCGGGTTCGCCAAGATCTTCCCCGACGCGGTGAAGGTCCTGACGCTCAAGACCGCGTAAGGCGAGACGCAAAAAGCGCGCCGGAGGGCGCGCGGCAAAGCGGCGGAAAACGCGCGGGCCCGGGGAAACGGGCCCGCGCAGCCGGGCGGGGCAAAGCCCCGGACGGCCGGACGCCGGAGGCGGCCGGTTTTCCGCCGCGCAATGGGGGTGCGGGGGAAATGTGTTCCCCCGCCGTGTAAAGGAGGCGTTTTATGGATACGGAAGCCATTTTCAGCCGATTTGTGCGGCTGGCAGGGCTGGAGGCGGACGGGGCGGAGGGCTGGAAGCCGCTCTGCGCGGCAGCGGCAGCGCACCTGGCCGAACGTCTGCTGCCGGGCGCGGACGCGGCGGACGAGCGGCTGCTGCTCGCCGCCGCCGGGGAGGCCTGCTACCAGTACGCGCTCTCCCGGCAGAACGCGCAGAGCATCCGGGTGGGGGATATTTCCCTCTCCCCGGCGGAGGACGGCCTCGAGGGGACGCGGCTGTTGCGCGACGAGCTGCTCGCAGGGGCCGCCGGCCTTCTGGACTGCGGATGCGCGTCCTTCAGGCAGGTGGAGGCATGAGCATCGCCGGGGCGGTGACGGCCGCCATCAGGCAGTGCGGCCGGGAGGCGGCGCTCGAGCAGGACGGGGCGGTCTTCCGCTTCTTCGCCTGCGTGCAGCCGCGCGCCTACGACACGCAGGCGCGCACGCAGAACATTCAGTCGCGGTTCGGGAAAATCGACCCGCGGCAGTTCATCTACTACGGGCCGCTTTCGGGCGGCGGCGAGCGGGTGCGGGAGGGTTCCATCCTCACGGTGGGGGGCGAACGCTATGAGATCCTGCTCTGCCACGATTTTTACTGCGGCGGCGATCCGGCGTTTCGCTGGGCGGCGGCGCGGCTGGTAAGGGAGGAATCTGAAGCATGACTGATCCGCTGACCGGCCTGCGTGCGGAGATGGCCGCCTACCTGCGGGAGAGCCCGCTTTTCGAAGGGATCGCCGTCCGGGAAGAGTTCCCGGGCGGTTACAAGGGAGTCCCGACACGGCAGGCCTGCGTCACGGTCGGGATTTCCGGCGTCGAGCGCGCCGCCGCGCCGGGGGGACGGGTGAAGCTCACCCTGCGGTTCGACATTCTCTGCCCGCCCGGCGGAAATCCCGGCTGCCACAGCCTCTTTGACCGGCTGTGCGGCGCGCTCTTTTTCCAGAAGAACGCGTTCGGCGCGGTGGAAATCCACTGCGGGGACGCCGCGTTCGACCGGGAGACCGGCTGCCTCGTGCTGACCGCAGAGGCGGTCCTCGCGGGGCTGCTCCTTCCGAATGAGGACGCGGAGGGCGAAGGATTTACCGACATCATCATCAAGGCAAAGGAAGTGTGACCCTATGATCAAACGACCTGATTCCATGCGGCCCGGGGTCTTTATCCATACGAGCGTGCGGCCTTATGCGGGCGGCTGTCCCGCCGGGCGGGGCGTCGCCGTCGCCGCGCGGGCGGGCGCCGGTTATTCCGGGTCCGGCGTGGCCGAGCTCTACACGCTGGCCGACGCCGCGGCGTTCGGCACGGAGAGCGTCCTCTACGGCATGGCGCAGACGCTGCTTGCCGCGGGCATCGTCCCGGTTTACGCCGCCGCGGCCGGTGAGGACTACGCCGCCGCGCTCGCCGCGCTGGAAACCGAGGAAAATCTCTTCGCGGTGGTGTGCGACGGAGGCGCCGAGGCGCTCTGCGCGCATGTGGACGCCTGCTGCGCGGCGGGAAGGGAGCGGGTGGGACTGCTCGCGGTTGCGGGGACCGAAGCGGCCCGCGAAACCGCCGCCGCGGCCGACAACCGCCGCGTCGCCGTCCTGTGCGACGGGGGGACGAACACCGCGCGCACCGCGGCGGCGTTCGCGGCGGCCCTGGCCGCCGCGAACGCGGGCAGCCTTTCCGGCCTCGCGGTCCCGCTCGACATCCCCTTCGACGGCGGGCTTACCGCCGCCGAAACGGAAGAATTGCTGCGCGCGGGCGTCACCCCCTTCGAGCGGTGCGGCGGCGAGGTGCGGTGCGTGCGCGCCCTCACCACGAGCCGTACGGTGAACGGGCTGCCCGACAACACCTTTTCCGCCCTCTCCACCGTGCTCGCGGTGGACGAGGTGGTCGGCGCGGTGCGCCGCGCCGTCCGCGCGCGGCTGCACGGGCTCAAAAACAACGCCGTCACGCGGGAGAGCATCGCGTCGCAGATCACCGTCGAGCTCGAGCGGGAGCGCGCGCTCGGCGTGATCGACAGCTACCGGCCGCCCCGGGTCGCCGCCCACCCGGACGACGCGTCCGTCTGCGTGGCGACGCTGTCGCTGCGGGTCGCGCCCGAGATCAACCAGATCGTGATCGCGACCCGCAGCGACAGCGTCGCCACG
>NZ_DBMDHH010000014.1:0-59163 GCF_057433415.1 Anaerotruncus sp.
GAGCTTGTCCGGGTCGCCCAGCTGCTTTTCCGCGATGGAGGTCATGCCAAGGATGGCGTTCATCGGCGTGCGGATGTCGTGGCTCATCCGGGAGAGGAACTCCGACTTGGCGTGGTTCGCCCGCCGGGCGCCCTCGTACGCCTCCTCCAGCGCCCGCTTGGCCGCCTGGTCCTCCGCCTGACGCTCCAGCTCCCGCCGCTTCTCCCCGCTGATGTTGCGCAGGGTGACGATGGCGGTCCTGGTCTCCGCCCCCTCCGTCGAAACCGGGTGGATCTCCAGCCGCAGCCAGGGCGACGCGGTGCCGTCCGACGCGTTCCGGTGGAACTCCGCCTCCGAGTGGCCGCTGATCCGCGAAAATTCCCCGAGCAGGCGCTCCCGGTCGCACAGCCGCGCCACGCGGGGGCGGTCGCCCTCCGCCACATGGGGGAGCAGCCGTTCGCACAGGTCCCCGGTGAAGCTGCCGGTGCGCGGAAAGGCCATCGCGTCGCTCGCCTGCGGCAGACGCACGGCGTAGTACTCGTTCGCGGTCAGGTTGACGTAAAAGATGCTCACGTACATGCCGCTGATCGCCTGCAGGGCCGACTGGCTCATGTGCAGGCGTTCGCTGTTTTCCGAAAGCGTCTCCTTCATGCTGTGGATGTCCCGGATCGTGCCCACGACCCGGCTGAGCCGCCCCTCCCGCAGGATGGGACGGCTGCTCACCCGGTGCCAGCGGTAATCGCCGGGGGCGGCCCCGGGCGTGACGACCCGCATCTCAAACATTTCGCCCCGCCCGTTGCAGATGTTGTCGAGCGTGGCTGGCACGTCCTCCGGGTGGATGAACGTTTCGTCCCGCAGCCTCCGCGAATAGTCGCGGATCTCCCGGCGGATGATCCCCTGCCCGTGCTGCGGCTCGTAGCTGATGAAGGTGTCGGAATCCACAAGGTACTCGAACAGCGTGTCGGAGCTGGACTCCATGGCCACGCGGTACATCTCCTGCTCCTGCTCGAGCTGCTGCTGGAGGGCCCTGCGCGGTGTGATATCGATCATAGTGCGCTGGATGACCGCGTCCCCCTCCTCCGTCCGGCCGACGATCATGTTGGTGCCCTCCAGCCAGTGGACCGAGCCGTCGCGCCAGCGCGCACGGTATTCCCGGTCCTGGCGGTCCCCCACCTCGTGCAGCAGCAGGTAGGTCTTCCGCAGCATGACGCGGTCCTCCTCCAGCACCGAGCCGAGCACGCCGCCGTGCCAGTCGCGCAGGCCCTCCTCCATGCTTCCGTATCCCAGCAGGGAGAGCGCCGCCCGGTTGAGGGAGATCAGGTCGCACGCCCCGCCTTTGCGGCGGACGAAGCGGATGATCCCGCAGGGGACGGTGTCATAGATGCTGGTGAGCAGCGCGGTCTGCTCCCGGAGGCGCTGGGAGTCCTCCTCGGCCTGGGTCACGTCGAGGTAGAGGCTGTTGACCATCCAGTTGCCTTCCGCGTCCCGGGCCTTCTTCCCGCTGTCGATGATCCATTTGAGACTGCCGTCCTTGCAGCGCACCCGGTAACGGGTGGAATAGGAGAGCCCGCCGTCCCGGAACGCCTCGGCGCAGTCAGCGAGCGCGTGCGCGAGGTCGGGCGGATAGACGGCGCCCACGGCGCTTCCGCCGCTGGCCTCCATAAATTCCTCCACCGTGTATCCGAAGAGCGCGGCCGCCTCCCGGCTGACAAAGGCGAAGGAGTAGGTTTCGTCGTCCCGGCTGATCTTCAGCCCGCCGGCGATCGAGCTCATGACCACTTCCATCTGGCGGTTCTGCTGGACCGTCTGCGCCTCCAGCGCGGCAAGCCGCTCCTGTACGAAGTCGTAGGACTGGCGGCCGATCTTTTCGGGGAAGAGCTCCTCCTCCACCATCTCCTGATAGGGGTTGGAGCAGTGGATGTGCGCGCAGCGCAGGCCGTCCGGCGTCTCCTGGAAAACAAAGGTCACCCGCTGGTGCACCTTCAGGTACATCTTCACGCCGGGCGCGGTGGTGATCCACATCCGCCCCGTCACCACATAGACCCCCGGCGCCGGCTCGATCACGTCGTATTCCTCGTCCCGGATGTCGCAGCGGGGGATGGCTCCGCCGAACCGCCGGAACATCTCCGCCGCCGCGCCGCGGTCGGCGAGGTACTGCTCCTCCCCCGCGCCCAGCCAGGTGAACTGCGGCGCAAAAAAGGAGGCCACGCCCCCGGCGTCGCCGTCGCAGTAATGCATGTGCATCAAGCGGCTGGCGAGGGCCTTGGCCTCCTCATGGCGCCGGACATGCGCATCCCTCTGATTTTCCAATGCCTCCCGACCTTTCCTCCGCGGCTGAAAAGCGGATATCCTTTCCCATGATACTTGATTGTTTCCCGCCCGTCAAGGGAGCCGGGCGGGAACCGCGTCCGCGCTTTGCGGGGAACGGTCTACCGTTCGGCCTCCCCGTCCCTGCCGAGGAACTTGATCAGCCGGGCCGGATTCCCGCCCATCACGGCGTTGGGCGGCACGTCCCTCGTCACCACGGCGCCCGCGCCGACGATCGCGTTTTCCCCCACGGTGACGCCGGGCAGCACGATCGCGCCCGCCCCGATCCAGACGTTCCCGCACAGGCGGATGGGCCGCGAAACCGTGCACCTGCGCATCGCCGGTTCGGCCGCGTGGTTGGTCGTGATGAGGCTGACGTTCGGCCCGATGAACGCGTCGTCCCCGATCTCGATGCCGCCGCGGTCCATAAAGGTGCAGCCGGTGTTGATGAAGACGCGGCGGCCCACCCGGATGTTCCTTCCGAACCCCGCGTAAAAGGGCGGGCAGAGGCGCAGCGTCTCGTCGATCGGCGTCCCGGTGAGCCGTGCGAACCACGCGCGCACCTGCTCCGGGGTGTGATAGCCCATATTCAGCTCCGCGGAGAGCCGGTGGGCCTCCCGGATGATCTCATTGATGACCCCGTAATCGGGGTCCTCCAGCGAGACAGGAAGTCCCGCGCGGTCCCTCTCCAGAATATCCATCTCTTCCGCCTTCCTTCCGGGAGGGGGGTCCCTCCCCGTTTTCTCCAGCTTATCACATCCGCCCGACCGTTTCAATCCATTTCGCAGGGCGCGGGAAACGCAGAAAAGGCCGCATGGATCGAAATCCACGCGGTCCTTCGGCGGTCATTCCCCTGCGGGGCGGCTGCCGCGGAGAAGCCGTTCTCCGTCCACAGGCCGCCTTGCGACCCATCTGCCCGGTTTGTCCATCCGTTCCAGCGTCTCCAGAAGCATTTCGCCCAGCTCCAGCACGCTTCGGAAGTTCACCCTGCGCCTGCCCTCGGGCCACTCCACGCTGCCCTGCCAGGTGGCGTTCTGGCGAAAGAGCACCCGGATATAAAACCGGGTCTTGGCGGAGAGAATCTTCTTGAGCTCGCCCGGCTCCCAATACCGCACCAGAGAGGATTTCGGCAGGAAGACGGGGGGCTTGGCCGCCATGTTGTCCAGATCCCGCCCGGACAGCCAGCGGCGCTCGAACGTCGCCTGCGGGTGGTCCAGCGCGTCCAGAATCTGGTCGATGCGCAGGAAGAGGTCCATGAACCCGTAAAACGGGATGTAGGACTCCAGATAGCAGTTGAACAGCCGCCCCTCCGGGACGCCCAGCTGGTAGGCGTCCACCCCCACCACCATCAGGGCCGCGTAATCCGGCAAACCGTCCTTTTTCATCACAGGCTCCCTCCCTGAGCTTTCGTCAACACGGCGCCCGGCCGCAGGACGACCTGTCCCGCCCGCAGGCTCCCGGTGACTCTCGCGCCCGGATGCAGGAGAACGGTCCCCTCGGCCGAGATCTCCCCTGCAACCTCCCCGTACACCTCCAGCGCCGGGCAGGCGATGTTTCCGCGCAGCCGGGCGCGCGCGCCGATGATGCTTCGCCTTTCCCAGTTGATGAACGCTTCCTGTTCCACTGCGGACGCCTCCCTGATTCATTTTTGTCATGCGGGCGCCGTTCCGCGCCCGGGGGAAATGCCGGCCGGGCGGCGCGGCAAGAGGGCGCGCCGCGCCGCCGGCCGGTCATTCCGCACGGCCCTCCGCCATTGGACAGAGACTTGGAGAGACGGCGGAGGGGCCTATCCATATGGGCTCAGGCCCTTGAGGAAAGCATGATGCCGGTCGGGACGCGCAGGGGCCTGCCGGCCTCCTCCTGCGCCTTTGCGGCCGCGGCCGCGTCGGCAGAGAAGACGTAGGTCCCGAAGGTGCGGTCCTTCGCGGTGAACATCAGGTCGCCCCCGTCGTTCCCGGTATAGCGGAACTCAGCGGTGACGTCCTCCAGCGTGTCTTCATCGATCAGCTGGTAAATCCGGATCTCCTCCGGATCGATCAGCTCTTCGCCGTCGCGGCCGACGAACGGATTGGCCAGCTCCAGCTTGACGCGGGTCACGCCCGTCATCGTCGGCTTGCCGGAAAACGCATAGACGCAGGCGTCGGTATCCGCGAACCGGCCGTCCAGGATCCCGGAATCCCAGCGGGTGGAGAGCTTGGCGTAGAACTTGCCGGGGTCGCTGTCGCCCAAAAAGGTGGCGCGCGCGATGGTGCCGCCGTCGTTCTCCCAGGTGATCTCGTTGCCGTCATTTTTGGAGGGCTTGACCATCAGCCCGCGGTCGCCGGCGGCAAAGTCCGCGTCCGCGTCCACCACGAGGTTGTTGATCCACAGCCGGTCGCTCTCAAGGGTGATCTTGGTGCCCTTGGGGATCACGTCGACGCCCGGGACGAGGGTGGTCACATCCTCGGGAAGCCAGTAACTCTCGGGGGGATAGAGCCCGAACCAGGCGTTGCCCCAGGCGGCCTGCGCCCCCCTCAGGTCGATGTCCTTCTTGGCCTTGATCTCGAGCTTGAAGGTCACGCCGGCCTCCTTGTCCTGCTGGAAATCCTTCAGCCGGACCTGCGCGTAGTAGGAGCGGTCATGCGCGTTCATGCCGGGGCCGGCGGCATAGCCCGGCAGGCCGTCCGTCGACGGGTCGGTCAGGAATTCGATGTCCGCCGCGTCAAACTCCCTGTCGACGAGCTTGATCGACTCGATGTATTTCGCGTTGTCGCCCTTCTTGATTCTCACGTCGAGGTAGTCGTCATAGTCGAAGATCGACCGCCCCTCCAGCGTGCCCGCGGCGTCCTGCAGGTCCCCGACGGTCGGGAAGTCCGACTTGAGGTAGACCCAGAAGGGGTTGAGGGTCAGGTAGAGCGTTTCGCCGGGCTTGATCAGGTCGTTCAGCCGGTCGTTGGGTGTGTAATAGTCGCCGTTTACCCCCTCGGCATAGTGCCAGCCGGCGTTCAGGGTGTCCTTGGCCGGGTCGTAGCCCGGGTCGCCGGCGTAGACGACGGTGTCGAGGTGCCCGGATTCGTGCTTGGCGTTGTCCGCCTTCTCCACGATGACCCTCCGGCCGATCGTCCAGGGGTTGCCGTCCGTGTACTGGGAATCGTTGATCGCCCCGGTAAAATAGCCGAGGGCTTCCTTTTCGGCGCTGGCGCCGCCCGCGGCCGAGACGGGGACCGCCGCCGAAAGGGCGAGCGCCGCCGCCAGTGCAAGGGATAAGAGCTTCTTCATGAGAGTTCCTCCTTCAATAAAGTCGGTCAGCGCCCGGTGTTCGGGATTTCCTTTTCATCCGCGGGCTCTCCTGCGGGCGCCTCGCCGGCCAGTGTTTTTTCAACGAAGATGTAGGTGCCCAGCGTGCGGGTTTTGAGGGTGAAGACGTCGTTGCCGTCCTCGTCCTCGCCGTGCCGGAACGCCGCGGTCGCGTCGATCAGCTCGCCGTCTTGAACCTCATAGATGCGGATGTTTTCAAGGTCCGCGGTCAGCTCCTCCTCGTCCCAGTCGTAGTAGGGGTTGTAGAGGGTGAGCGTGGGGCGGATGGTCGAGGAGATGGACGGGTTCCCGACGAAATCGAAGATGAATGCGTCCTGGTCGGCGAACAGCTCGGCGTAATCCCGGTCGTCCCACCTGGTGGACAGCTTCGGATAATACTTTTTGGTCTCGGAATCCGCGTAGAATTCGAGCTTTGCGATCGCATGGTTCTCATTTTCCCAGGTGACCGTGTTGTCCTCGTTCCTCTCCGGCTTCACCACGTAACCCCCCTGTCCGGCCATCCAGTCCTGGTCGCCGCCGCGCTCGGTGCGGTTGCCGATATAGATCGCGCCTTCGAGCGAAGCGCCGGGGACGGTGCCCGCGCCGGGACCGTTTTTGAGGGCGGAGGCGGAGATGACGTACTTGGTGCCCTTGCTGATGCCGTTTACGCCCGAGGAGCCGGCGGTCCCGTTCTTCGACTCCACGAGCCTGCCGCCGGACTCATACACCATGTCGCACCTCGCGGTGAAGGTGAATTCGGGGGAGAGCTTGTATTCCGCGTCGGTGTAATCGTCCTTGATCACGATCTTGACGGCGCGGTCCCTGTCCGCCCCGCCGGTGACCCGCTTCTCGGCGATGGACATCGATTCGATGATCTTTTTGTCGTCGTCTCCCCTGCCCGCCTTGAATTTGAAAAGGTCCTTGTCAAAGAACGCCTCCAAAAGGGCCTCCCGGCCCGCGCCGCTCCAGCCGGCGAACAGGCCGCCGCCGTCCTCCGGGAACTGGCCCGCCGCCAGGTCGCCGGGGACGATGTCCAGGGTGTCCAGGACCAGATAGACGGTGGTGTTGGGGACGCCTTCGCCGTCCGGATTTTTGGCGACGGTCTCGCCGTCGTCAAAATAGATGGCGCCGTTGACGGTGGAGATGTGCACCTCGTCGGCCTTGGCGGCCAGAGCCGGAACGGCCGCCGAGACGGCCAGCAGCACGGCCAGCACGCCGGATAATAGCTTTCTCATAGGGTTTCCCTCCTGTTATTGTTCTGGACCGCCGCGCGGCGGTCCGTGCAGATATGGTTACCTCCTGCCGGGGCGCTTGGGAGGCGCGGGAACAACCGGCGATCCCCCGCCGGAGGACGAGGGCGCGTACTGCGCGGTGACCGTCTTGTTGCCGGTGACGGGGGTGTCCCTGTCGACGGAAGCGCCGCCTTCATCCACCCAGCCGATGATGTCGCCGTCCGTCGGCAGCCGGTCGCCGAGGCTTTCGCCATCGGGGACCTTGACCCTGGTCGTCCCGTCGTTGGTCACGATGGTGACGCTCCAGACGTTCTGGACGGCGGCGCCCTTGTCAAAGACCGCCGTGATCGTCATGTCCCCGTTCACCGGGAGCGCGGCGAGCGCGTCATCCTGGACGTCTGCCGCCCCGTCGCCGTCAACGTCCCAGCCCTTGAACTCGTAGCCGTCGTTCGGCTTCGTCCCGGGCGCGCTGAAGCCGCCCTCCGCGTCGCCGAGGACCGCGCTGCCCGCCCTGTCCAGAACGGCGAAGGCGTCCCTTCCGCTGATCGAGCCGTTGGGCCCGGAGGTAAACTTCACGTTGTAGGCGGGGACGTAGACCGGCTTGACGGTCAGTTCCCCGGAGACCTCCGCGTTTTTCAGGGCCTCGTTGTCCGCGTAGTCGGCCGCGCCGTCGCCGGTCGTATCCCAGCCGACGAACGCGTAGCCGGAATCCGGCTTCGCCTCCGGAAGGGTCTTGCCGTCCTTCTTGATCTCGACCGCGTCGCCCAGCCTGTCGCTACCCGTCTTAATCACGGTGAATTGCTTTTCACCGGAAAGGGTCCCGTGGTCGGCGTCCTCGAACCTGACGGTGAAGCTGCTCTGGTCCTCGTCGGGGATGCCGTCCCGGTTGAAGTCCTCCTTCCAGATCGGCTTCACGGTGATGGAGGTCCCGGTCATCGTCTGACTGCCGTCGAAGAGGACTTCCGCCCCGTTATCAAACTGCCAGCCGTCGACGACGTACCATTCCTTCTCCGGGTTTCTCGCGGGCCGGTCGCCCTCGGTAATCGGGTCGCCCATCTCCTTGGGAACGTTCAGGCTTGCGGTCTCGCCCTTTTCATTGAAGCCGTCCGGCCATTTCCCGTCGGCGGGGCTGAAATTGAGGCCTGCGGCCCTCTTCTTCCAGACGCCGTAAATGTCGGTCGCCTTGTTGACGGTAAAGCTGTCGCCCGCCTTATAATAGGTGCCGGTGCCGTCCGTCTTGTCGTTCCAGCCGAGGAAATCGTAGTTGACGCTGCCCGCCACGCCGGAGACGTCCGGCGTGGCGCCGACGACCGCGTTGACGGTGTAGGGCGTTCCGGGGTCGATGCCGGTGTCGCTGGCCTCCACGACGGGGTCGGCGTCGGTCGGGAAGTTTCGGATGTAGCGGACCGTGTAGCCCGACATCATGCGGAAATCGGAGAACTCGATGCGGGTCAGGCTGCTACAGGCATGGCTTTGGTAATCCGCGCCAATGCCGATCCCCGCGCCGGTGTTTTCGATGCCGCCGTCATAGAGCGTCACCGGGGCCTGCGCGACCAGCGAAGTGTTTCCGTCGCCGTCGGAGACTCTCTCGTACTGGGCGTAGGAGGCCAGTAGATGGGTGGGGTCGATCTCCATTTCGATGTGGATTTTGCTGCTGGTGGAGCTCGTATTGTACGCGGGAAGAGACGCCACCCTGCTGACGCCGCTGAAGGAGGTCACCGTGGAGCTCGCGGACATCGCCGCCGCGTTCACCTGCGACGCCTTCAGCAGCTGGACGCTGCTCCCCTTGTTGGCCGGGAAGTAGATGATGTACCCGTCCAGCGTGCCGTTTTCGATCTGCGCGTTGACAAAGATCATCGAACCGGACAGGGTGTGCGCGTCAATCCGCGCAAAGTCCAGGTCGAAGCTGACGACCTTCTTGGCGGAGGAGGCGGAGTGATAGATCATGAAGTCGGCCATCGCGTCCCTGCCGTAGCCGGCGAACATCACGCTGGACGAGTTGGCGTCGCCCTTGACCATGATGTGGCGGTCAAAGTTGTGGCAGACCAACAGATCGTTCCCGGACATCACGTCCGTGAAATAGCCCTGCACCCGTTTGCCGTCGGAGTAGCTGTTGTCCGCGGCCTGATAGGGGTGCAGGTCGTCGTTGACCGACCCGTCCCAGTTTGTGCCGTAGTGGTCGTAAACGGTCCAGCTTTCGCCCATGTAATCGGTGGGATCGATCACTTCGGCCGAACCCGCCGCAAAGGCCGGAAGCGAGAAGCCGGTCGCGATCATCGCGGCCGTCAGCGCCAGGGAAATCAGTTTCTTGGTAACTTTCAAGTACAACCCCTCTTTCCTGTTTCGTTTATTTGCATGGGATAGCAAACGATAGACTTCGGGTCCCGCCCCGGCGGCGTGCAAACCGGAATTGCGGCGCAGAAGCGGTAACAAAAGAAAAGCACTACATAATCCGTATTATGTGGTGGTTAAACCGGACCCGTCCGAATCTTCCGAAAAAACGAAGACGGGAAGCGCCAGAAGGCGCTTCCCGCGAGCGTTTATGCCGTTTCCCGGACAGGGGCATGGACCGAAAAAGTCACACGAATGTGCTTTTTCGGTCTGTTTTGCGTGCTGAAATCAGCGGATCGTTCGGATCCGCTGATTTTTTCTCTTGCTTTTTACGCGAAAATAGGATAAAATAAAAAAACCGGAGGGGAATTTTGTCAATATATGTATATCATCAACCACATAATACGGATTATGTGGTTTTTTTATGTCGATTTGCTACAACACCAGCCTGAGAGAACTGATCCGCCGCTCATGCTCGTATCCGCTGGTCACAGTATAGATGCGGGTGGTCTCCACGCTGCTGTGCCCCAGAATATCCGCCAGGCGGAAGACGTCCTTATCCACCGCGTAGAATTCCTTCGCGAACAGGTGGCGCAGGTTGTGCGGGAAGACCTTCGTGGACTCCACTCCCGCCGACCGGCAGAGGTTTTTCATGTCGTGCCAGATGTTGCTCCGGTCGAGCGGCCGGCCCGCCCGGGTCGCGAACACCGGCCCCGATTCGATCCCCGACCGCTTCATATACGCCCTGAGCGCCTCGCGCAGCTTCGGCGGGAGGAAAATCCTGCGCCGCTTGCCCTTCGCGGACACCTCGACGAGGTTCGCCGCCACCGCCTGCGCGGTGATCCACCGCAGCTCGCTCACCCGGATGCCGGTGGAGCAGATGGTCTGCATGATCAGGGAGAGGCGCGGCTTGTTGCTTTTTTGCGCCGTCTCGAGCAGCCGCAGGTATTCCTCGCGGGTCAGCTCCCTGTCCGTTTCGCAGAACATCCGGCGCTGCCGCCTCAACAGCTTGACGCGGCAGCCGTCCATGCCCGTCGCCGCGAAGAACTTGTTGAGCGCCGCGAGCTTGGTGTTGACGGTCGCCGACGAGCGGTAGGTCTTCACCAGGTGGTCCTTGTAGGCGATCGCCTCCTCCTTATCGACCGGCTCCCCCTTTTGCAGGAAGCCGCAGAAGTCCCGTACGTCTCTCATATACTGCGCGATCGTAAGCTCGCTCTTTTCTTCCGTGACCAGCCGGCGGCGGAATTCATCCAAAAGCTGATCCGTTATTCTGTATCTGCCGATCATTGATCTTCACTCCTCCACTGATGATTTTTACTAGAATGTCCAGTTGTCGGCATGTTATTTCGGCGTTTGATTACAGAATCGTCGGGTTTTGTCCGTTCGGTTTTTTCTCATTATACCAAGGCCGGTCAAGGCCGCCGCCCGCTGCCGGGCCCGCGCGCGGACAGGATATCGGGGCATCCGCTGCTTCCGTCCGGAGGGCAATGACAGAAAAAGGCGCCCGCCATGGGGGACCCATGGCGGGCGCCTTCTATGAAAACGCCGCTGTCATCTTCCGGTATTCGGGATTGCCTTTTCCCGCCCGGCAGGCTGTTCCGCGGACGCGGCGGCGGTTCCCGCCGCGTCCTTCAGCTCGTCAAAGGAATAGAACACCTTGTTCCCCGCGACCGCCCCCAACGACGCGCCGTCCAATACCAGGACGCCGCCGGGATAGCGGAGCTCCAGGATCACCCCGTGCTCCTTCAGCAGACGGATGATCCCCGCCGGCACGGTCTGTTCCGACCGCGCGTTGACCCGCACCGTCTGCCCCTCGGGCGCGGACCGGATCAGCCGCTCGACGGACGGCCAGATGGATTCCGCCGAGCCGGAGCCGGAGCCGGACGAATGATGCCCGGAGCCGCCGGACGGGCGGGACTCCTCCGATTCGGTGTAGGCCAGCACATAGAGGGAAAAGCGGTCGGTCAGGACGGTTACGGTTTTCGGGTCGTTGTCCGTATCCGGAAGCCGCGTGTAGGAAAGGCTTCCGTCCGGCTGCTCATGCGCGCGGATGACCGTGAACGTACGCTCATAGCCCGCCTGCGGGAGCAGGTCCTCCGGAAGCTCGATAACGAGCGGGATCGGCGCGATGGTTTCCGGGACGGCCTGCGGCGCCGCGTTGCCGACCTTTTTGAAGAGCTGGATGTCGAGGCTCGCGCCGATCGTCTCCCCCTGGAGGCTGCCCGCGAGTTCCGCCTCCACGTCGGCGGCCAGCGCGGTCTTTTCCACCTTGGGATAGATCTTCACCGTCGTGCCGTTCTGGACCTGCTCCTGCTCCCTATCGGTCAGGACGCTCGAGGCGATGTGGGAAGCCTGCTCCTGCGGCAGCTCCGTCTTCGGCGCGCCGTCGGCGATCTCCGAGTCGATGATCACATCCCCCGAGGCGAGGTTTCCGATCGTCCAGGCGGCCAGGTTTCCCTCCTGGGAAAAGCCGAGGTCGAATCCGCTGCCGGCAAACCACCCCGCGGGAACCGTTTCATTGTCGTCCGCCTCATAGGAGACGGCGACGTCCCCATTGTTCCAGCCGCTTCCGAGAAGTTCGAGGGAGACCGCGTCGTCGTCGGCTCCCGTCTTTGTGAAAAAGCCCTTCAGGTCGAGCCGGTCGGTCAAGCGGATCGTATCGAAATGCGCCACGCCGACGATCTGGCTGTTTCCTTCGTACAGGGTCAGCGACGCGCTTCCGGTCCCCGACGGGACAGGCATGTCTCCCCGCAGGTTTCCGCCGAGGATCATTTCAGCCTCGCTGTCCGAAACGGTGATGTCGCAGCGGTCCGTCACCGAGGCGTCGCCGCCCGTGCTGTCGGTCCCGCCGATCACGGTGCAGAAATATTCATTCTCCGGGAAAACCGCGGGATGATGATCCCCCTTCACGCGGTCCAGGGTCAGTTCGACGGAACCGACGGCCGCGTTCGCGCCGGCGCCCGCATCGCCCCCGCCATAGATGCCGCCCGGAATCAGGCAGTCCTCCAGGAGCATGGTCACGCTCCCCACCGACGCGTCGGAACCCGTCCCCGAGGCCGTTCCGCCGCCGTAAAACACCGCCGCGGCGGGACTTCCCCATTGGTCCGCGACCGGCGCTTTCGAGCCCGAAACGGTCAGCTCCACCCGGCCGATCGAGGCGTTGCCCCCGCCGCTGGCGTCGCCGCCGCCAAGCACATAGGCATAAAGATTGGGGCAGTCCTCGATCAGCGTCCGGGCCGTCCCCGATACGGAGGCGTCCCCCTTGCTGGCCTGCCCGCATTCGTAGCTCATCATCTCGGAGGTCCCGACCGTGCAGTCGATGCTTTCCGCCGTCGCGGAGGCGGATGCTCCGCTGGCGTAACCGCCGCTGTAGACCTCCCGCACGTCAAGGCCGGTGAGGCGCATGCTGATGGGGCCGTTCACGTCGGCCGCCGCCCCGCCCGACGTCGCGGTCGCGTAACCGCCTCCGCGTACACTGTAGGTCGCGCCCCCCTCCAGCACCTTCAGGGAGACGGCGCCGACCGAGGCGTCCGCTCGGTTTCCGCCGTTGGAATAGGCGTAACCGCCGCCATAGATATAGTGGCCCTTATTGGTAAAGCCTTCCCCCGGGAGAGAGCCGTAGGCCCGGCTTTCGGTGCGCGCGGTCCCCGCGACCCGGGCGCTGGCATCGCCGTTTTTGGCCTCCGCATAGCCGCCGCCGTAGGTTTTTACAAGGATTTCCCCGGCGGTCTCAATCTTTGTATCGCCGCTCACGTCGGCGGAATGGCTGCCGTCCGAATAACCGCCGCCATAGACGGCGCTCACCGGAACGCCGTCCAGCGTGACGCTGGTGTCCCCATCGACGTCGCGGTTCTTGCCGCCCCCGAAGACGGTTTTGCCTCCGGGAGAGGGAAGCTCCAGCTTCCCGTCCGTCCCGTAGAAGATGTAGCACGCGCCGTCCTCCTCGCCGATGATGATGGCGGCCCCGTTGGCGTAGACGCGGTTCCCGTCAATTTCCGGAACGGGACCGTCCTCCTCGGAAAGCGCGGCGACCGCGGCTTCCTCCTCCACGGGCTCCAGTCCGTCCTCATCCCCCGGCTGTTCCTCTCCGGGGAGCTCGTCCCCGGGAGTTTCCTCCGGCGGGTCCGTCCGCCCGCTTTCGTCCGGGACTTCCGGGTCCGTCACCGAGTCGGCGGGCCCGCCGTCTCCCGGCGTCTCTTCCCCGCCGTCCCCGGAATCCGCATCTCCCGGGAGTTCGGCGGGCGGGTCCTCTTCATCCGTTTCCGGTTCGCCGGGTTCTTCCGCGCCGCCCGTCTCCGGGACTTCCGTGGAAGGGGGCTCCGGGTCGGGGACCGGGTCCGCCTCCACGGTTTCACGCGGCTCTTCCCCGGGCTGCCCGTCCGCGGCGAACAGGGGGAGGCTGCCTCCCCACAGCAGAACGACTGCCGTAAGAAGCGCCAGAATCCCTTTCATCTTGGTTTTCATACAAACTACCCTCTCTAATAAAATACTGCAAAAAAAATACGCACCTCATTTTTCAATGATAAAATGCGCAGTCATACATAAGCAACGCCCCCGGGCTCCGGGAGCAGATGTGCTGCAACTGGCTGTCATCGCTTACGCATTAGACCCTATAGCTTTGCGTCCCTGCCTTTAGGCAGGTTTGCCCAATATGGAATTGTCACAAATTTTTTTGATGCTTCGAAATGATAAATTCTGTGTTACTTATAAATATATACCTTATTTTGCGGAATGTCAACGCGGTTTTTTATGAAAGATCTCCCAAATCGGCCGCCGGGCCCCAATTGGGAAAATTTCCTCCGCGGCTTCCCTTCCCGCCCGGAATCTGTCATAATGGGACTATCTTTCCGTGCTTCCGCCCCGCCCGCCGGGAGGGGCGGGAGCACGCAAAAAGGAGGGCCGGGATGCTGGTCAAAGCCGAACGGTATTTTCTCTGCTTCCTGTCATACTCCGTTCTCGGATGGCTGTACGAGGTATTTCTCGAGGTCGTCGTATACCGGTGGGGCTTCTCCAACCGGGGCGTCCTCTTCGGGCCCTACTGCCCGATCTACGGGGTGGGCGCCCTGGTGCTGGTCCTCTCCCTGCGAAGGCTGCGGGATCGCGACATCCGCATCGGGAAGCTGCCGGTCACGCCCCTGCTCGTCTTCGCGTCGGCCGGGGCCATCGCGACGGTGATCGAGCTCATCGGCAGCTACGTCATGGAATTCACGACGGGCGGCTGGATGTGGGACTACCGCGCGTACCCGCTGAATTTTCAGGGGCGGATCGCGCTCAATCCGAGCGTCCGGTTTGGGCTCGGCGGCCTCGTTATCCTCTACCTTCTCCAACCGTTGCTGGAGCGCGCGGCGCGCAGGCTGCCCGGCAGGGCCCTCGCCCTCCTGAGCGGTTCCCTCGCGGGGCTGATGCTTTTGGACGCCGCCGTGACCTTCTTTTGAGGCGGATTCCGGAAGGCGCAGTGAGGGACGCGGCCGGTGCAAATAAAAAAGAGCCGGTGGAACCGGCTCTTTTTTCTTATTTGATCGGGATGCAGACGAGTCCCAGCGGGAATTTGGTGAGCAGCTCGAGCTTCCTCTCCTTGACGCAGACGATATACTCGAGCGTAAAGGCGAAGTCCTCGTTGAGGTCGTAGATGTGGGAGTTGACGGAGATGAGCGTGTTGGGCTTCAGGATCACATCCTCGTCGTCCATGAAGTAGGGCGGCAGGTGGCCCGTACCGATGCCGTGTCCGAGGGGCACCGAACCGTTGTCCGGGTATCCCGCCTGCGCCAGCCGGTCGTGGTACCAGTGCTCGATCTCCTTAGTGGAGGCCCCCGGCACCAGCTTGGCGTTCAACTCGGGGATGATCCCCTCGATGGTATCGGTCATCTTGCGGAACTCCCTGCTCGGCTCGCCGAAGCACCAGGTGCGGAAGGTGTCGGTGCGGTACTCGTGCCAGACGGGATGAAAGTCGGTGTAGAAAACGTCGTTCCGGCGCAGGATCTTCCCCGAGGGCAGGTGGTCGCCGCCGCCGATGCGGGCGCCGAAGTTGCACTGGTTGGGGGTGTAATACCAGGTGGCGCCCAGGCGGCGCATCTCCTGCTCGCAGTGCCCCATCAGCTCCGCCTCGGTGATACCGACGCGCGCGTACTCAATGATCTTCTGCTGCGCGGCGTCGCCCATCGCGCAGACCCGGCGGGTGATCTCCAGCTCCTCCTCGTCCTTGATCATCATGATGTCGTTGATCATCTTTTCCCCGTCGACAATGGTGGCTCTGGGGAACTCCGTCTCGAGGTCGTGGTAGAGGCGGTAGGGGATGGAGGGCAGCTCCACGGCGATGGTGGCCTGCTCGCAGTCGTGCTCGTGGAGGATCTGGTTGGCGACCTCGAGGAAGGAGACCGGCTCCATGCCCGAATAGGGCGATTTCCAGAAGCGGATGTCCTTGATGTAGCCCTCATATTTGAGCCTGCGCCACTCCGCGATCGCCACCAGCAGGGTGGGCTCCTGGTCGGCCCAGACGAAGATGCAGTTCCCGAGGTTGAAGTCGTTGTGGAAGTTGCCCGACACATAGGAGTACTTCTGCTGGTGGGTGAGGATCATCACGTCGATGCCGCGTTTGCGCAGCTCCGCGCGCACCTTCTCGGCATTCCGCCGGAAGAACGAGTAATTCATCATGCTGTCACAGCTCCTTTTCCAATCCGTTTCAGTCGTACCGCTTGACAAACCGGCCCATCGGCTCGAACGAGTCGAGCATGTTCTGTAAGAACACCCCGAAATTCCCCTGCTCCCCCTCCTTGAGGATCTTTTTGCCGCTGCCGACATACATGCCCGAGGGGTCGAGCAGGCGCAGAATCTCAATCTCCTCCTCGGTGGGCGGCTCGGTCTCGCGGACGTCCGAAGAAACCTTCAGGTCCCAGGGCACCATCTCCCGGATCTCCTCCACCGACACGCCGGGATGATAGGTGGCGAGGTACATCTCCTTCGTCTCCGGGTCGAAACGGAAGGTCCCCTCGGCGGAGATGACGATCTCCGGCCCGCCGCCGGGCATCCCGTATTTTTCCCGGCACCCCGGCCCGTCAAGGTAGCCCGGCGAGGTGATGTAATCGACCTTCTCCACAAAGCAGCGCCTGGTGCTGCGCATGATGATGATCGTGCGTTTTGCGCTGGTGGCGATGTCGTTCGCCCCGCCCGAGCCGGGCAGCATGGTTTTGAGGCCGCCTGTCTCGCGGTCGAGGATCATCGTGGAGTTCACGTTGCCGTACCGGTCCACCTGCGCGCCGCCGATCACCCCAAGGTCGAGGCGGCCGTTCTGCATGTCGTTCATGATCACCTGCGAGCCGGGCAGCGCCACCGCCCGCTCGTTGACCGTGGTGTCGGTCACGCTGAACATCAGGCGGCGGGGGTTGGGATTCACGGTGCCCCACTCGGTGGTGACGACGATGTTTTTGGCGTGGGTGATCCCCGCGAGGCTCGCCGCCAGCGTCGGGATGCCGACCCCGGCGATCAGGGTCTCATAGTCGTGGATCACCTTTGCGGTGGTGACGACGAGCAGCTCGTTGAGGGTATAATCCTTCGCGTACTTTTTCACGCTACCGCACCTCCCCATATGCCAAAAACCGCTTTTCGGCGTGGTAGAGCTTCCACAGCCGCTCGTATCCGACCGTCCGGCAGTAGCCGTCCCAGTCCTCCACGCCGAAGATGTACTTGTCGCACCACTCCCGGAAGCCCTCCTCCGTCCGCCACTTTTCCAGCGTGTAGGCGCCGAAGGGGAAATCGTTGTGGTAATAGTAGTTGGAGGCGAACCAGTGCGCGCCGAAGGGTGCCTCGACGACCGCGTCCACGTTGTACTGCGGGATGATCGTCTGGTTGGGGGTGCGCCGGATCTCATCCGTGGTGACCAGCTCCTCGCAGCTCGCGATCACGTATTTCGCGCTGCGCACGAAGATGTCCGTGTTCCCGAAATGCCCGAAGAACTGTAAATTCCCCAGTTTGTCGGCCCGGTGCACATGGATGATGCACACGTCCGGCCGGGCGGCCGGGACCAGCGCGACGGGGGTTCCGCCGCCGTAGGGGTCGTCGATCACCCTGATGCGGGGGTTCTGCTCCGCGATGCTCGAGCCGATCATCGAGCGGGTCGGCAGGAAGGGCACGTTCATCGAACCGGCCAGCGCCATCAGCGCGATGCCGTAGTTGCTGTAGAACTCCATCTCGACCTCGCGGGGAATCTTCTGCTCCGCAGCGCGGCGGAAGACATAGTTGTTCCCCGCGTTGCCGCCTCCGCAGTAGGCGGTGATGATCCTTTTGACCCGCCCGAGCCCGAGCAGCGGGGCGGTGAGGCCGCTGTCGCTGTCGAGCAGCAGGGTCAGATCGGTCATCCCCTGCCGCGCGATCTCGTGCACGAGCGCGACCGAGCTGTGCTGCAGGCCGCTGAGCATCATGTCCCCGTCCCGCACGAACCGGCTGACCGCCTCCTTGGCGGTCATCACCTTGTCCCGGGACTTTTTATTTTCCACTCTGGGTGGCAGGTTGCTTTGCATCTCCCTCATATCCCTCCGATCACAGGCCGGGCCCGCCGAGGATCCCGCCGTTGTCCGCGCCGAGTTCGGGCGCGGGGCCCGGCTCCCTGAGCTCGAGTCCCTCGAACTTCACCGGGAACGCGACGAGCGGCTGCCCGTTCACCCGTTTTATCATCCCGCGGCTGACAAACTGCGGGTCGTTTTCCAGTTCCTCGATCCTGTTGACAGGCGTGACAGGTACGTCCGCCTCCCGCAGGATCTTCATCCATTCGTCCCGGTCCCTGAGCAGGAACTTTTCGTCGAGGCGCGGGTTGATCTCCGCGCGGTATTTCATCCGGTCGAACCAGCCGAGGTATTTCGGGTCCCTTCCGAGCTCCGGGTCGCCGAGCGCGTCGCACAGCCGCTGCCAGAAGTTGAGCTCCAGGCAGCCGACCGAGACGTATTTTCCGTCCCGGGTCCGGTAGGCGCCAAAGCCGCTGCGCCCCATCATGGTTCCCTTGGGCGGCATCCCCCGGTCGAAATACTCCAGGATGCGCGGCCCCATGAACGCCAGCACGCAGTCGGTCATCGACACGTCAAGGTAGGCCCCCTTCCCCGTGCGGCCGCGGTTGATGATGGCCGCGAGGACCGAGACCGCCGCGTACATGGCGGAGGTCAAATCCGCCACCTGCACGCCGCCGCCGGCGACCGGCGGCCCGTCCGGGTCCCCGGAGATGCTCAGCGCCCCGGCGATCGAGAGGTAGTTGACGTCGTGTCCCGCCAGATCGCGGTTGGGGCCGGTCTGGCCGAAGCCGGAGATCGAGCAGTAGACGACGCGGTCGTTGAGCGCCCGCACCGCCTCCCAGCCGAAGCCGAGCCGATCGAGCACGCCCGGGCGGAAGCCCTCCATCAGCACGTCGCAGTCCAGAACCAGCTTCCTGAGCGCCTCCTTCCCCCCGTCGCTCTTGAGGTCCAGCGCGACGCTCTTTTTATTGCGCCCCGCCGAGGCGAACATCCCGCCCTGGTACCGCGCGGGGTCCCCCTTGGGCGGGCGCTCCACCTTGATCACCTCCGCGCCAAAGTCCGAAAGGATCATCGAGCAGAACGGCCCGGGCAGGAAGTTGGTCAAATCTACTACGCGGACGCCTTCCAATGGCAGCAATAGACTCACTCCTATCTTCCCCGCCGCGCTACGCGGCGGGCACCTTTGGTTTTCGTTTGTACTGCGACCAGTTGATCGCGGAGATCACGGCGATGATCGCCAGCCCGACCAGGTCGCTGCCGATGCCGGGCTTGATGAGCACCAGCGCGGCAACGAGCGACATCGCCCGCAGGAACCAGTTGAGCTTCCCGAATTGATAGCCGGTCAGCCCGGCCGAAAGCGCGAAGGTCCCGAGCATGGCGGTGACGAACGCCAGCAGGATCTCTCCCGCCGAGCCGATCATCAACAGCGGCGTGCCGTAGACGAACATGAAGGGCACGATGAAGCCGCATGCCCCCACCCGCGTGGCCTGGAAGCCGGTGCGCATCGGATCGGAGCCCGCGATGCTCGCGCCCGCGTAGGCCGCCATCGCGACCGGCGGGGTGATGTTGGAGAGGCAGGCGAAGTAGAAGGCGAACATGTGCGCCGCGATGGCCGGCACGCCCATCTGTACCATGGCGGGCGCGATGAGGACCACCACGATGATATAGCAGGCGGAGGTCGGCAGGCCCATGCCCATGATGATCGAGGCGATCATGGTGAGGACCATCAGGATCGGCAGGCTGCCGTGCGACAGCTCGACCAGCATGCCCGTAAGCATCATGCCGAGCCCGGTGCGCATCAGGATGCCGATGACGATGCCCGCGCAGGCGCAGACCGCCGCGACCTCGAGCCCGCCGATCGCGCCCTCGATCATCGCGGAGACGAATTTGCGCAGGTTAATGCGGGTATGCTTGCGCAGCGCCGCCACCAGCACGACCAGCACGATGGTGAAGAAGGCGGATTTCTGCGCCGAGTAGCCGACCACACCGAGCAGGTAGATGAGCACGATGACCGGAATCACGAGGTGCCCGCTGCGCTTCATGATCTCGCCCGCCTTGGGCAGCTCGCTCTTCGGCATGCCCTTGAGCCCCGTCTTGGCGGCTTCCAGGTCGACCATGAAGAAGACCGCCGCGTAATAGAGCACGGCGGGGATGATCGCCGCCTTGACGACGTTCCAATAGGGGATCCGCAGGAAATCCGCCATGATGAACGCGGCCGCCCCCATGATCGGCGGCATGATCTGCCCGCCGGTGGAGGAGACCGCCTCCACCGCGCCCGCTACCTCGGGCCGGTAGCCGGTCTTTTTCATCATCGGGATCGTAAAGGTCCCGGTGGTGACCACGTTGGCGACCGCGCTGCCGCTGACGCAGCCCATGAGGCCGCTGGAGATGACCGCCGCCTTGGCGGGGCCGCCGCGCATGCCTCCGAAGGCCGCGTCGGCGATGTCGATAAAGAATTCTCCCGCGCCGGATACGCGCAGGAAGGCGCCGAAGAGGACGAACACCATGATAAAGTCGGCCGCGACCTGTAGGGGCGTGCCGAAGATGCCCTCTTCAGAGAGGTAGATGCTCGAAATGAACGCGCCCGGGTCCAGCCCGCGGTGCATGAGCACCCCCGGCATATAGGGGCCCGCAAAGCCGTAGATCACCAGGACGCCCACCAGGATCGGCAGCGTCCAGCCGACCTTCCGGCGGGCCGCCTCGATGACCAGAAGGGCCGCACAGACGCCCATCACCATATCAACCGCGTTGGGATTGCCGACGCGCCAGGCGATCGCCTTCTGGACCTTGATGACGTAAACAAAGACTACGACCGCGAGGATCGCGAACCCCGCGTCCAAAACAAGGGAAAGCCGCGGGTGCTTTTGGCTGGAGGGCTTGATCAAAAAGATCATCGGCAGCGCGAACGCCATCAGGGTCGCCCGCTGGGCAATGTTGGGCAGCGACCCCGAAAACGCGGTGTAAAGGAAGAAACAGGAACAGCAAAACGCAATGACCGCGATGATCTTCCCCCTGGTCCCTTTGAGCTTCTGCCCCTCCAGTACTTCTGTCAGCCAGTTCAGCATACTCATCCCTTTCTATTCAGTCTCCGGGTTTCCCTCCGCCGGCCGGCGGAGGATTGCCGGCCGGCGGAGACGGGGCCTCTTACGGTTCCCGCTGACGACCAGCGTTTATGGCAAGATGCTGATATCGAACCCGGCCTCCTTGTAGTAGCGCTCGGCGCCCGGGTGCAGCGGGAACGGGCAGTTGACCGCGGCGGTCTTTTCGTTGGTGTCCTTCCAGGCCGCGTGGATCGCGTCCAGTTCGTCCTTATGCTCGAACATGGATTTGGTGATATTGTAGACGAGCTCCTCGTCCATCGTATCCTTTACCATGAAGACGCAGCCGATGACCAGGGTGTTGACCGGCTCCTTCAGGCTGTCCACATAGCCCGCCGGAATCTGGCCGATCGTGTAGCAGGGGCTCTCCGCGTTGACCTCCTTGAGTTTCTCCATGTCCATGTCGATAAACCGGATCTTTTCGGTCGTGTCCAGCTCGATCAGACCGGGGGCCGCGCCGCCCTGCGGGAAGGTCATCATGAACGCGTCGATGTTGCCGTCCTTGAGCGCCTCCGTCTGCTGGGAGATGCCGCCCTGGTACTGGTCGACGTCCTTTTCAATGTCGATGCCGTGCGCCTTGAGGATCGCGACCGCGATTGTGTAGGCGCTGCTCCCCTGCACGCCGACCCCGAGTTTTTTCCCCTTCAGGTCCTCGATGCTGTGGACCGGGGAGCCGTCCTTGACGAGGATGCAGATGATGTTGTTGCTGAACATGGTGAGGGTGCGCAGGCTCTCATCCTTTTCCAGACCGGCCAGGCCGTGGTACTGCTGGTAGGGGATGTCCGCGGTCGCCATGCCGATCTCCATCTTTCCGCTGCGCACGAGGGTCAGGTTTTCAATGGTGGCCGCCGAAGGAGTCGCGCTTGCCTTTGCATTGGGAACATAGCTTGAAATCACGTTGGCCAGCGCGCCGCCCATCGGGTACCAGGCCCCGCCCACCGTCGAAGTCCCGATGGTGAGCAGCTGGGTCCCCGCGGGAGCCGCCGCTTCCTGGGAAGCGCCCGGGGCTGCGTCGGGGGCGGGCGTCTGGGGCTCCGCCTTCTGGCCGCACCCCGCCGTGCCGATGATCAAGGTCAATGTCAACAGGACCGCAACTAAAATACGCATGCTTTTTTTCATGTCACACACTCCTTTTCTCCGTTCCCTCGATTGCAGTTCGAATCCTTCCTTTCAGGCACATCCCCTTTCCGCACATCCATTTGTTTCCCGGCTACGCGCCGGGCAGCCCGCCCGACTCCCGCTCCAGGCGTTCGTTCGCCTCGCGGACCCGTTGCCGTACGGTGCGGCAGCCGTATATCATATGGATCCTGATTAGGTCCTCAACCAACTTCTCATCCCTGTCGCTCAGGGCCTGCATGATCTCCAGATGCCTCCGGATCGAACCGTCGATCTGTTCCACGCTGGTGTAGTACTGCGGGTAGCGGTGGGAATAGTGCATCAGGTCGGAGATGATGCCGATCAGGCGTTCGTTGCCGCACAGCCGGTAGATGTAGCTGTGGAACGCCTGGTTGCAGAGCCAGTAGGCGTAAAAATCCGCCGATTCGCGGTATTGCCTGCTGTCCTCGATCATCCGGTAGAGCTCTCCGATGTCCCTTTCCGTGACGCGCCGGGTGGAAAGCCTGGCCGCCAGGCTTTCCAGTGCCGCGCGGATCTCAAACGTCTTGCACACGTCCTCGTCGCTGATGATGCTGACGGTGATCCCCATGTGCGGGGCCGTCACGAGGTACCGTTCCTGCACAAGCTGCTGGACCGCCTCCCGCACCGGGATTTCGCTTACCTCAAATTTTTCCGCGAGGCTCGTGATGGTCAGGCGGCTGCCGGGGGCGACGCTGCCCTGAACGATCTCATCGCGCAGTTCGTAATAGACCTTCTCTTTTTTCGTCCGGTATTTTTTCATACAATGTTCTTCCTTAAAATATATTTTTCAAAAATATAATATACTTTACCATCAATATAGCAAAGGCACTCCGCAAAAGCAAGCATTATTTTCCTACCGCGTAAAAAATAGGCGTTTTGTGCATTTATTACCGTACAATCTTGTGATTAATGCAAATATTATGCATAATTACCACTATATTTTTCATTACTTTTTGTTCATATTGATTTCTCCGCCTTTTTTTACTTCTGAAAAAATTGAAAATATTTAAGCTCTCATTCGCAAAGATATATATTTTTCTTTATAACAATATATATTCATGAGCTTTTCAGCGCGTTTGCAGACATAAAAAAGCAGCCGTCCCTGACGGCTGCTTCTCCGATATGGGCCGCGCGGTGCGGCTTCTTCTGTAAAAATTTCGCTACTCCTTCTCTCCGGGGGCCTCCTCCCCCATCAGCTTCCGGCGCGCCTCCCGCACCCGCTCCTGCACCGTCTTGCACCCCATCACCATATGTGCGCGGACGAGGTCCTCCGTCAGCCGTTCGTCCCGGTCGGAAATCGCGTGCGCGATTTCCAAATGCCGGTCGATCGACCGCGAAATCTGCTTCGCATTCGTATAGTACTGCGGGTAGCGGTGGGAGTATTGCATCAGGCCGTCGATGATCCCAAGCAGGCGTTCGTTCCCGCAGAACTGGTAGATATAGCGGTGGAACGCCTGGTTGCAGAGCCAATACGCGTGGTAATCCAGTTCCTCATAGTATTTCCTGGAATCCTTGATCATCTTGTAGAGCTCGAAGACCTGCTCCTCCTCCATGCGCCGCACCGACAGGCGGGCCGCGAGGCTCTCCAGTGCGGCGCGCAGCTCGAAGGTCTTGCGCACGTCCTCCTCGCTGACGACGCTGACCGTAAGCCCCGCGCGCGGCGCGCTGATCAGGTAGGACTCCTGAAGCAGCTGCTGCACCGCCTCCCGCACGGGGATCTCGCTAACGCCGCATTTCTCCGCGATGCCGGCGATGGTGAGGCGTTCTCCCGGCGGGATTTCGCCCCGGATGATCTCTTCCCTCAGCTGGTAGTAGACTTTTTCCTTTTTGGTTTTATACGGCTTGGTCATAGACACGCATCTCCCGACTATGATTTTCAGATCATTCGGATTCGGCAGGCATTCAAATCTCCATCAAAATATATATTTGTTCAGGCCCATTCTAACTATATCAAAAATTTCCATTATTGGCAAATGAATTTCAAAAAAACCAAAAAAGAATCGCTTTCCTTCTTCTTAACGCTTGCAGCCGGAAATAAAGGCAAAAATCGTCTGCTTTTGTTGTATGATATCGCTAAACTTTTGAATGCGGATGGGAATCCGGTTGCTTTTCCCATTCCGCACATGCTATAGTAGAGGCGCGGCATTCCTTTGTTTTTTATCGGAAAATATATTTTAGGTCCTCAACCTATGATTTTGCGATAAAGAAGGAGTGTGTCCTATGATCCCAATCAATTTTGAAAAACGGCGCGCCGCGGTGGCACGGAAGGTTGAGGAAGCCGGTTTCGACGCCTACCTCGGCACCCGCACCGCCGCGCTGCACTATCTGGGCGGCGTCTTCATGCCGTGGCGCGGCATCGTAATCGTGACCAAACGCGGAGACTGCCGGTTCGTCTACTGGAAGGGCGACTCGGAACGCGTGCGGCTGGAGGGCCCCCCGATGAAGTTGGCCACCTACGGCGTCAGCAACATGATCGATGTGGCCGTAGGGGAACTGGTCGACCTCGGCGTGGCCGACGGTAAGATCGGCGTCGACCTGGAGCTGTTCGGCAACGCCCAACTCGCCCCCGGCATGCTCACCGCATCCGAATACCTCGCCCTGTGCAGGGCCCTGCCCGGGGCGGACATCCAAAACGGCGTGGCTCTGCTCGACGACGTGATCCTCCTCAAGGACGAGGCGGAAATCGAACGCCTCCGGCTGGCCACCGCTGCGGGCGACTACGGCTACGCCTGCGGGCTTGCCGCCATCAAACCCGGCGTTACGGAAAACCACATCGCGGGCGTCATCGAAAAGGCGATCCGCGATAAGGGCAGCTACTGGTCCTGGTCGGTCACCGCGGGGACGGAAGTCGGCTCGGGCGAGCGCACCGCCTATCTGGGCGGCGTGACCAACATCTCCACCGAGCGGAAGATCCGCAAAAATGAATTTGTCATTCTGGACCTTCACCCAGCGGTCGACCTCTATTACGCCGACATCTCCGTCCCGGCGTTCATCGGCAGGCCCAACGACAAGCAGAAGCACCTGATCGAATGCTGGGAGACCGCCGTGGCGACCGTCTTCGACGCCATCCGTCCCGGCGTCGCCATCGCCGACGTTGTGCGGAAGGGCGTTGCCGTCTATGAGCGCTTCGGGCTCGCGGAATACGGGGTAAACGGGTTCGGGCACGGCCTCGGCGTCTGTGCGCGCACCGCGCCCGCGATCAAATCCTACTGCAAGGCGGAGTTCCTCCCCGGCATGGTGTTCGCCCTGGGGGCGCATCTCTACCAGCCGGGCGTGGGCGGCATGCGTCTGGAATATCCCGTCATGGTCGGGAAGGAGCGTGCCGAATCCCTCGGCAGCACCGAGTTCCGGACGCACTACGTGGAGCTGTAGGGAGCATCCCGCCCACCGCTTCCCTCTTCGCCGCCGCTTCAAAAATGCGGGGCAAAACGTGGGTGATAATCAAAAAAAGAACCGCATGAAACGTACCGTTCATGCGGTTCTTTGTACGGATGCGAACCGTACGCTCTCCCGAATGTATCAATAAGGCCGTTTCGGTCTTTGATGTTTCGCAGACCGACGGCAAAGAACTCTCCTGGGCGCCTTTGCCTGAGGAACAGCCGGCTTGACGCCGGACCGTGCGGCGATGGAATTCTGGCAGCTGATCACCTGCTCCGCCTCCACCGCCAGGCAGGGAGCCGCCATAGTAAGCGCCGGGGCCGGCGGATCAGCATTTATTTCATGGGTGCACCTCTATCGTATCGGTAATTTCCGGCAAGATATTTTCACCATCTCCAGATGGGGACTGCTTGCAGTAATCGGTCAGGATCATTTCCGCAAGGCGTGCCTCACGGGCCATCAGGGCGCCGAACTTCCCGGAAAACCCCTCCCAATCCCGGCGTGTCAGGCAGTCCGCGGCCTGCCCGATGGTCTGAGCGTATTCGCTTTGCAGGCTGTGATTCCGCAGCCGGTGGACAGTAAAGGGGTATCCCCAGGCCAGAAATTCCTGGAGCGCCCCATAGCACTCCCGCACCATGGCCAACGGGCACCGCTCCGCAATAAAATCCAGAACAATATCAAAGCAGCGGTGGCAGCGGTCCCTTTCACACATCTCATTGAACTGCGCCGTCAAGCTGTCGCTGTCCGCTTCCGGCATCGTCCGCAGCATATGCAGCGAGACCGGTCCGGCCGTCAAGGATAAAAACTGCAGGCTCTCCCAGTAATACCGCAGTCCCTCTTTGATCTCCGGGCGGGAAAATTCAATATCCTCTACCTCCATACACACCAGCGTCCCTTTGCCATGGAAGGAGCGGGTCACGCCAAGGCTGCTTAAAATACTGAGCGTACGGCGCAGGGTGCGTACAGAGACGTCCAACTCCTCCGCCATCTTCGGCAGCGGCGGCAGGTAGCTCCCAATGGGATAGACTCCCGCCGGAATTTTCCGGATGATCCGGGCCGCCAGCGTATAGCAGAGCTGGCGCCGCTGCCGGTAGATTGTCCAGTGGAACGGGACCTGCTCCTCTGCCGGGTAACGCCCCCGGGCCTCGTGGCAGATGCCGATAATCTGGCGGATCGTGCCGCCGGCGTCATACAAAACCTTATCTGACCGGCCGGCCTCATTATCCCGGTCGTTTTGAAACATTGCGGACGCAACGGCATCATAGGCGTCTGAAACGGAGAGGCATGAGAAGCGGAGATAGCGGTCCACCTCCCAGAATAGATTCAGGATGAGAGAGTTGTTCAAAACGGACAGGAGCAGAGCGCAGAGCCGAATGGCGGGTGAAATAATCTGATCCTTCCGCCCCGCCTCCCAGTTCTCCCGCAGGCGAGTCCGACAGCTGTCGTCCATCTCCCGCAGCGCGTGAGTCAGAAGCGGCTCCAGCAGATAGGGCGCAGAGCGGCGCAGATCCTGGATCCCGTCACACCGCTGTGCGTAGTAGCGCGCCACAGCCTCCTCACGCGCGGCTCGGTCCGCCTGGTAGGTGACCCAACTGCCCTGTTTTGCCTCCATACGGATATAGCCATCCTCCGCCAGTATTAAAAGAGCGGCCCGAATGGTCTCCGGGGCCAAGTGAAAGGCGCCGGAGAGCTCCAGGATTGAGGGCAGCTTTTCACCATCAGAAAGCAGACCCGCCATAATGCGGGTGCTCAAATAATCATAGACCGATCCGCAGATCAACTTGTCGCTCACTTGCAAATGAAAAAACCTCCAAGTCAGATTCAACCATTCTATTATAACACGTTTTTCATTTTTCCGCCCCCGCACCTGTTTCCCGGCCGAACATAAACCGGTTCATCTGTGCATAGAGCGCCTTGATGTCAAACGGCTTGGAGATGTGGGCGTCCATCCCGGCCTCCCGGCTCTTATCCGCGTCCTCGGCAAAGGCGTTGGCCGTCATGGCGAAGATGGGGACGCTGCGCGCATCGGGGCGCTGAAGCGCCCGGATGCGGCGGGTGGCTTCGTAGCCGTCCATATGGGGCATTTGGATGTCCATCAGGATGAGGTCGTATTGCCCCGGGCCGGAGGTCTTGAACCGTTCCACCGCCTCCACGCCGTCCATGGCGGTATCTACAGAGGCTCCCGTCATCCCGATCAGCTCCGTCGCAATCTCCAGGTTGATCTCATTGTCCTCCACCAGAAGGATGTGCTTTCCATGGAAATCGCAGTCTGCATAACCGCCGCCCGGGCTGGGCTGCTCGCGGTCCTGGCTGAGGCCGGCCAGCGCATCGGCCAGGCTGCTCTCGAAAATCGGCTTGGTGACGATGCCCGCAGCGCCCAGCCCCTCCGCCGCCTGGGCGATGTCCGAGGCGTCGTTGGCGGTAATTATGACGATAGCGGTCTCGCCGCCCACGGCGGCGCGGATGCGGCGGGCCGTCTCCAGCCCGTCCATACCCGGCATCCTCCAGTCCAAAAAGCAGACGTCGAAGTCCTCGCCCCGGCTGTGGGCCTGCTCCACGCGAGCGACGGCCTGGAGCCCGCCGCTCACCGACTCCGAGCGCACCCCCATCTTGCCGAGCACCAGCGTGATGTGCTCACGGGCGTCCGGGTCGTCATCCACAACCAGGGCGCGGAGGTCCTCGTACCGGATCGGTTCCCTGCGTTCCTTCACCCGGCCGAAGGGCAGCTCCACGGTGAAGGCGCTGCCCTCGCCCGGGGTGCTGTCCACCCGGACGCTGCCGCCCATCAGCTCGGAGAAGCGCTTGACGATGGCCAGCCCCAGGCCGGTGCCTCCGTACTTGTGGGTCACGTCGGCGTTTTCCTGTTCAAAGGACTGGAAGATCTTATCAAAGTTCTCCGCCGCAATGCCGCAGCCCGTGTCCTGCACCACGAACCGCAGCCAGAGGGTGTCCTTATCCCCCAGCCCGTCCAGCCGGGAGACCCGCAGACTGATGAAGCCGCCGGCCGGAGTAAATTTCAGCGCGTTGGAAAGCAGGTTGGCGAGAATCTGATTGAGGCGCAGGGAGTCCCCCACCAGGGCCTCGTCCACGTCGCCGAGCAGGGTGGTCTCGCAGTGGATGCCCCTGTCTCTGGCCTGGGTGTAGTAGAGGTTGCCCAGGCTCTCCAGGAAGGAGCGGAAGTCGAACCGTGCCTTGCGCAACTCCACCTTGCCGCTCTCGATCTTGGACATATCCAGCACGTCGTTGATCAGGGCCAGCAGGTGGTTGGAGGAGAGGGTGACCTTCTTCAGGCAGTCGGCCACCTTGGCGTCGTTGCCGATGTTCTGCGCGGCGATGGCGCTCATGCCGATGATGCCGTTCATGGGCGTGCGGATCTCATGGCTCATGCGGCTTAAAAATTCGCTCTTCGCCAGGTTTGCTGCCTCCGCCCGCCTGCGCGCAGCCTCCGCCTCCGTGTTCGCGCGCAGCAGGGCCCGCTCGCTTCTGCGCATGGTTGCGTAGTAATAGAAGAAGACCGCCGACAAAATGGCGAGGATAATCACCAGCACGATGACCGCGTTCCGGTTGAGTCGGAAGGTCAGGTTGCGCACCGTGGTGTCCACCAGCTCATAGGGCGCGATCGTGAGTATAAACCAGTCCGTCTCCGGTACGGGGGCGTAGTGCAGATACCAGTCCCCGCCGTCCAGAGAGAGGGCGGCGATCCCCGCACCGCCGAAGCGGAAATCCGCCTGAAGCTGCTCCAGGGAGTACCCGCCGTCAAAGGCCGCGTACTGCTCCAGGGTGGAGAAGATGTTGGTGCCCTTGGGCACGTCGGCGCTGTACCAGCTGTTGTTAATGATGTAGTTCCCGTTGGGCGCCACGATGCTGGAGTAGGTCCGGGTGTCCTCCTTCTCCAGGGACAGCTGTTGGTTCAATGCCACGGTATCCAGCCCCGCCAGCACCGCGATGAACGTCCGGTCTCCGTAGGCCTGGGGTCGGATGGTGGCGCCCAGCAGCAGTATATCGTCCCCCAGAATTGTCTCGTTGTAGGAGACGAACGTCTCCTCCCCCTCCAGCAGTCTGCCAAGGGAGCTGATCTTGGAGGCCGCCGGAAAGGCGCCCTCCACGCTGTGGTACTCCCCGTGGTCGTCCAAAAAGGCCAAAAAGGTGAAATTGTTGTACTCCTGCACCTGTCTGAGGAAGTCCGACAGCGCCTGCTGATCCTCCAGGTCCTCGTCGGAGAGTGCATTCACCGCGGTGCGCAGCTGGGCGAACTGGGCGCGCAGGCTGGTCTGGAAGTGGCCGACGGTCTGGGAGGTCAGCTCCCGCAGATAGAGCGTACTCATTTCCATGGCGGCCTGCCGGGAGACCGTGTTGGAGAAATGGATCATGCCCAAAAAGCATATGGTGCAGGCGAGGATGATCGAGACGAGAAACAGGGCCGTAAAACTGGGCCTTTTCCTCCGCTCATGCGGCTGCAGGTCCTCCATGGTCATCCTTCCCTCCCCACAACGGTGATGCGGCCCTCCAGCCTGGCGGAGATGGGCTCGTCCCGGTGGTTGTAGAAATAGGCCCGCGCCGCATCGGCATAGGTCGCGCCCGTGTCGTCCAGCAGCGTGACGTCTTCTGCGGCAGGCGTGTCGGCGCTGAAGAGGTTCAGCATCGTGTAGCCGTCCCCGTTGTTGTCCAAATATCCGCTAGAGCCCGCCATATAGTTGTTTACAGCCAGCCGATAGCGCCTGTCCGGATCCAGGGGCGTCCCGTCCGGCAGGGTCGCGGACAGCAGCTCGGCGGGCGTACCGCCGTCCTGCGGCGTATAGGCGTAACGCAGCCCCGACACCTGGAGGAAGCGGCCGCCGGGCACCTCGTCCCGCGCGGTCATGGAGATGCCGTTTTTCAGCATCTCCAGGATAACGCTGCCCCGGGCCTCCACCAGGACGATGGTGTTGGCGTAGGGGCAGACCGCGGCCAGGTCCGCGCCCAGCACGTCGCCCTGATAGAGGCTGGCGCGGATGCCGCCGCCGTTGACCACGGCGATGTCCGCCTCCGTGTACTCCGCCACGGCATCCGCCATCAGGTTTCCGATGGCCGTCTCCTCCAGGCGGGTGTTGTAGTTTTCATAGAGCAGGTCCTCCGCCACGCTGCCCACCACCGACTGGTCGTAGTCCACCGCCTCGGAGCCGTTGACGCAGTAGTCGTCCACCGCAGCCAGGGCCTCCGCCATCTCCGCCTTTCCGTTCAGCACGGAGATCATGCGCTCCCCGAAGTACTGGATGATGTTGGAGGGCAGCCGCAGATCGTAGATATATCCGCCCTCCACGCAGTCCTCCAGGCCGGCTGGAATCTCGTTTTCCGCATCCTCATAGCCGGTGAGGTAGGAGTTGGTGGCCCCGGTATCGGCGATCCAGGCATCCTGTCCCTCCTGGGTGGAGAGCAGCTCCAAGACGCGCTTGCAGGCGTCCAGCTCCGCCTCTCTGCCCGGTTCGCTGAGCGCCGCGTTGATGCCGATGTAGCCGTCGGGGGAGGAGATGGCCCAAGGGTGGTTTCCCCGGCCGCTCAAAAAGGGCAGCATCACATATTCGTAGGCGTCCGCCTCGCCGCAGAGCTGCGCGAACAGCCGCGCGTTCCCGTAGCAAAACAGCAGCGTGCCGTCCAGCATCCGGTCCTTGACCGGCAGGGCGTTGGTCTGCTTGAGAGAGAGGGTCTGGGCGTTCAGATAGCCCCGCTCCACACAGCTCTCCAGGTCGTCCAGGCAGTTGTCCCACCGCCCGCTGAAGGCGACGGTGCCCTTTTCGACGCCGCCCATCCACCGGATGCCGTCCATCAGGCCGAGGAAGTCCGGCACCTGGGTGCCGATGATGTAGGAACCCACCGCCGCGGTCCCGACGATGTCGATGCCGAACATGGTCCCGTCCGGTCCGATGCCGACACCCTGTTCCCTGCCGGCGTCGAGCAGCGCCATCAGCTCCGCGTTGGAGGCGGGCAGCGCGTCCGCCAACCCGTCGGCAAGGGTTTTGTTTAAGATGTAGCCGGAGTACTGCCCGGGCAGGGGCAGGTAGCGCGTCCTGCCCTCGATCATGACCGGGTCCATCACCGTGGCCTGGTAGCCGGTGGAAAAGGCCGTGGCGCTCAGGTCCAGCATATAACCCTTCACGTCGCCGGTGGGCAGGGTGGTGACCACAAGGTCGGTGCCGTGGCTGTTGCGCAGGCGGCGCTCGCTGTCCCCGTTCATCATGGCCGTGGTGGTGGGCTCCACCTGCAGGTCGATGTCCTGACAGGAGGTCTCCACCAGCGCCTCAAAGCGGTTCAGGCCCGATGGGTACATCATGGTGACCACCGTTTTTCCAGAGGAAAGCGCTCCCTCCGGTATCTGCTGCCGGCAGCCGGTACTGCCGAGCAAAAGCGCCAGTCCCAGGAAAAGGCAGATATAACGTCTCTTTTTCATTTCAACTGCTCCCTATCGCGCCTTGATTGCCCCACTGGCAGCCAACGGGCTTAATAATCTAAATTTTAATTATCGTAGCATATTCATGGACATAGTTCAAGGCATATCTGATATATTTATGGACAGAGATGCCAGAAAGACAGCCGAAAGCGTGGAGGCGTTATTTAAAAGTATTTTGGCGGGCGAACAATAAAGTGGGTTAATAAGTGGGTTATTCAAAACGAAAGGACCGCATGAAACGTACTGTTCATGCGGTCCTTACTATGGTGGAGCCGAGGGGAATCGAACCCCTGTCCGAAAACCAGTCCATACAGGCTTCTCCGAGTGCAGCCGGTCTTTTTAAATTCCCTTGCCGCGCCGCCGTCCGGCAGGCTGCGCAGCTTGGTAGCCCCGAATACAATCCAGCCCTACGAGGCGCTCAGACGGATCGTTCACCACTCATCGACGCTCTGTCCGCGGCCGTGGTACTCCGCGGCAGAACGACGGCTTAATTAAGCCGCAAAAGCTAAATTATTGTTGTCGTCTAATTTAAAAACGTCATACTTTTATAGAGGTGCATGCTCCTCTACTCGCTACCCGTACTTCATGACCCCCGTCGAAACCTTTACGGCCCCGTATCGGTGGGGAAAGCCTTTCCCATGGCCATTTTGTCACGATCCTTGTGGGAACGTGCCTATTATACCAGAGTTTACGCCTTTTGTCTATCGCGCAGGGCGCGGTCAATATCCCGCTGAGCGGCTTTCTTGGCCATATCGGCGCGTTTATCGTGCAATTGCTTACCCTTGCAGAGCCCCAGCTGCACTTTCACGCGCGAGCCCTTGAAATAGAGGGAAAGCGGGATGAGCGTATAGCCCTGCTGCGCGACAAGCCCGGCCAGCCGGTGGATCTCCCGCCGGTGCATGAGCAGGCGGCGCGGACGGTAGGGGTCCTTATTAAAGATATTGCCCTGCTCGTAGGGGGAGATGTGCATCTGCTTGATGTAGAGCTCCCCGTCCACGACGTCGCACCAGCTGTCCTTGAGGTTGCAGGCGCCCTTGCGCAGGGATTTGACCTCGGTGCCGAAGAGTTCGATCCCTGCCTCGAAGCTGTCCTCCACAAAGTAGTCGTGCCGCGCCTTGCGGTTGAGCGTGATGGTTTTGGTGGACGCTTTTTCCACGCCCGCACCCCCTTTTTGTCCGGTTACTTCTGTCCTTTGAAGATCCACAGCCGGCTGATGAGGAAATTCACCGCCAGCGTAAAGCAGGTGACGACCAGTTTGGCCGTCAGCTTGCCAAGCCCCAGCTGCACGGTGCACAGGTTGATGAGCAGTACGCTGAGCAGCAGCACCGCCAGGTTCCCCACAATGAACCGCACGAGCTGGAGGCTGAAAAAGCGCTCCCCCGTCCGGAAGGTCCAGCTGCGGTTGACAAGGTAGCTGTTAAGCATCCCCGCCGAATAGCCGCACACCTGTGAAAACGGCACGCTCAATCCGAGCGCGACCGCCAGCAGCGTATAGACGCCGAAATCGATCAGCGTGTTCGCCGCGCCGGTGACCCCGAATTTGATGATCCTTTTAAATTCCTCGCGGTCGAGCCGCATCTTTGATCCATCTCCCCCGGCGGCGGGACAGCCGCTCTTTTAGTATGGTCCGCAAACCGGGAAATAGTCTATGTAGCCGTCAGATTTCGCTGCGCCCCTCGAGCGCGCGGTAGAGCGTCACCTCATCGGCGTATTCGAGGTTGCCGCCGACCGGGATGCCGTAGGCGAGCCGCGTCACCCTGACGCCCATCGGCTTTAGCAGCCGCGCGAGGTACATCGCCGTGGCCTCCCCCTCGACGGTGGGATTGGTGGCCATGATGACCTCTTTCACCTCGCCCGAACCGATGCGCGCGAGCAGCTCCTTGATGTGGAGCTGATCGGGGCCGATCCCGTCCATCGGCGAGATCAGCCCGTGCAGCACATGGTAGAGCCCGTGGTATTCCCGCGTGCGCTCGAACGCCAGCACGTCCTGCGAGTCCTCGACCACGCAGATGACGCTCCCGTCCCGTGCCGAATCGGCGCAGATCGGGCAGAGCTCCCCTTCGGTGAGGCTCTGGCAGACGCGGCATTTCTTGATCTTGTCGTGCGCCTCGGTGATCGCGTCGGCGAACTGCTGCGCCTTTTCGCGCGGCAGGTTCAGCACGTAAAACGCCAGCCGCTGCGCCGTCTTGCGCCCGATGCCGGGCAACCGCTCAAACTGCTCGATCAGCTTGGTGAGCGGTATTACGTTATATGCCATGATCCGCTCAGAACATGCCCGGGACCTGCAGGCTGCCGGTGATCTTCTCCATCTCGGCGGCCGAGGTGTCCTCCACCGTGCGGATGGCCTCGTTGACCGCGGCCACGATCAGATCCTGCAGCATCTCGATATCCTCGGGGTCGACGACCTCCGGCTTGAGGACCAGCTCGCGCAGCTCCTTTTTACCGGTCATCGTCACCTCGACCATGCCGCCGCCCGCGGTGGTCTTGAACTCCATCTCCTCGAGCTCGGCCTGCTTTTTCTTCATGTCCTCCTGCATCTTCTGCGCCTGGCGGATCATGGCGTTCATATTCTGCGGGCCGCCGCCCATACCCTGTGGCAGTCTTGCTTTCATGGTTCCGATTCCTCCAACCTGTTGTTTCCTTTTTATTTCAGTTCCACCGGCACGCCCAGGTCGCTCGCCTTTTTGAGAAGCCCGTCAAGCGGGTCGGCGGAGACTTCGGCAACCGCGTGTTTTTTGGCGTTGTAGGGCCCGAGACTGAACTTCTGCCCCGTCACCGCGAAGATCGCGTCGCGCAGGCTCTCCTTTGCGGCGGGACTCGTGCGCAGCAGCGTGCGGAAGAAGTCGCTTTCGCAGTCGATCAGCATGAGGTCGCCGCTCGTGAAGGCGCGCGACCCGGTCATCGCGCCGCAGAGCGCGCCGTTGTGCCTGCCCAGCTCCGAAAGCACCTTCGCCCAATCCTTGAAAGGCGAAACCTCGCTCTTTCCCTCCGCCTTTTCGGCGCGCTGTTCGGGCGCGGGGCGTGCCCCGGCCGTGGGCGCCGCTGCCGCCGCGGGCGGCTCCGGCGCCGTCCCGCGCGGCGCGTCCGGTTCCGGCGCGCGCGCCGGGACCCCGGTCCTTACCGCCCGTTCGAGCTTCTCGAGGCGCTCGCCCAGCGCTTCCAGTCCGCCGCCCATCTGCTCGTCGCACAGCCTTACGACGGCCATTTCGAGCTCGGTGCGTTTGAAGGCGGTGCGGGAGAGCCTGCCCAGCGTGTCGCCGAGCAGGTCGAGGGAATAGAGAATCCGCGTGAGCGGCAGGTCCTTCGCCTGGGCGCGCAGCCGTTCGAGGTCCTCCGGCGTGCCCTGCACGAGGTCGTCCGGTTCGCGGACGGTCTTGACGATCATCAGGTCGCGGTAGTGGCCGACAAGCTGTTCGCAGAGGCGGGAAAAGTCGATGGAATTCTCGCTGAGCCTGCCGATGACGGCGAGCGCCCCGGAGGGGTCGCGCCCGTTCACCGCGTCGGCGAGGTCGAAGAGGTGGGACTGCCCGGCAAGCCCGGCGGCCTCGGTGACGGTGGAGAGGGTGATCTCCTTTCCGTAGGAGGCGCACAGGTCGAGCAGCGACAGCGCGTCGCGCATCCCTCCGTCCGACAGCCGCGCGATGAGCAGCGCCGCGTCGTCCGCGAGGGAGAGCGCCTCCTCGCCCGCCACATGGAGCAGACGGTCGGCGATCGTGCGGGATTTGATGCGCTTGAAATCGAACCGCTGGCAGCGGGAGAGGATGGTCGGCAGCACCTTGTGGATTTCGGTGGTGGCGAGGATAAAAATGACGTGCGCGGGCGGCTCCTCGAGGATTTTGAGCAGGGCGTTGACCGCGCCGGGCGAGAGCATGTGGCACTCGTCGAGGATGTAGACGCGGTATTTGACCGAGGCCGGGAGGAAATACGCCTCCTCCCGGAGCTGGCGGATGTTGTCCACGCCGTTGTTGCTGGCCGCGTCGATCTCGACCACGTCGAGCACCGAGCCGTCGTCGATCCCCCGGCAGGCGGCGCACTCGTTGCAGGGGTTGCCGTCCACCGGGCGCTCGCAGTTGACCGCCTTGGCCACGATCTTGGAACAGGTGGTCTTGCCCGTCCCGCGCGAGCCGGTAAAGAGGTAGGCGTGGGAAAATTTGCCCGCGGCGACCTCGTTCTTGAGGGTCGCGGTGATGTGCTCCTGCCCGACCACCTCGTCGAAGGTCTTCGGCCGCCATTTGCGGTAGAGCGCCTGGTACATCGATTCCCACCACCTTTCCGTAAGAAGAAAAAAACGCAAAACTGTGTGCCCACATATGCGGACATGCAGATTACCTGCGGCACACATCACAACCGCTTAATGCTGCTCGGTTCCCCGCCTGACATGGTTCACGGCGCTCTGTCGCACAGGACCCGCATACCCGCATGTCTGGGCACACAATGTCTTGCGTATGCTGAACTAGGATATTATAGCACGGTATTGGGAAAATTTCAAGATTGGATTTTACTTGTGCTTGGCGTAGAAGAAGAGCGCGACCGTCCCGGGGCCCGAGTGGGCGCCGATGACCGGGCCGACATAGCTGATCGTATAGTCCTTGAGCCCGAACCGCCGGCACACCTCGTCGGCCACGAACTGGGCGTCGTCGATGCAGTCGCCGTGGCTGATGGCAAACCGGTCGCATTTCTCCGGGTCCATCTGGCGCGCCATGCCCTCCACCAGCCCCAGCAGGGAGTTGCGGCGGCCGCGCACCTTGCCGGTGGGGATGAGCCTGCCCGCGTCGTCGACGTGGAGGAGCGGCTTGATGCCGAGCATCGTCCCGAACACGGCGGCCGTCTTGGAGACGCGCCCGCCGCGGTGGAGGTGGTTGAGGTCGTCCACGGTGAAGAGATGCGCCTGACGGGGGATATCCTCCTTGATCCGCTCGGCGCTCTCGTCGAGGCTGAGGCCCTGCTCCCTGTACATGACGGCGCGCGCCACAAGCATCCCCTGCCCCGCCGACGCGGCGAGGGAATCGAGCACGATGATCCGCTGGGTGGGATACTGGGGCGCGAGCTCCTCGGCAGCGAGGCGGACGCTGTTGTAGGTGCCGGAGAGCGCGGAGGAAAACATGATGCAGAGCAGGTCGCTGCCCGCGTCGAGCAGCGGGGTCAGCGCGCGAACGGCGTCCTCGATGTTCACCTGCGCGGTGATCGGCATCTCGCCCGCCCGCACCATGTCGTAGAAGGCGGGGCGGGAAAGCGACGGATCGTTGCAGGGCCTGGTGACGCCGCCGATCGTGTAAGTCAGTTCCAGCTCCACGATGTGGTTCTCGGCCGCAAACCCCGGGACCATATCCGCGCAGGAGTCGGTAACGATGACGTAAGGATTCATGTGTGTACCCTCCCAACAGGAATTGCCAATTTTCCCCCATTATACCACAGTTCCCGCCCCGGTTCCATACGAAAATGCCCATCCCCGGCGATTTTCTTTCAGGGCGGCGGGGATTTCCCGTCTAGTTTCCCTGCCGCTGCAGCTCGGTGACCAGGATGCCGTCCGCGATCTTGCGGAAGATGGGGGCGGCGGTGTCCTCGCCCGATTTGCCGTCCTCCACGAGCACGACCACCGCGTATTTCGGGGTGTCCGCCGGAAAGTAGCCCGCAAACCACGCGTGTACGACTTCGCTCTCCTCCACGCCCGGCTCCAGGTAGATGCCCGTCTGGGCGGAGGCCGTCTTGCCGCCCGCGCCCACGCCGGCGACCGTCGGCTTGGCCTTGACGCCGCTGCCCACCTCGACGTTGTTGACCAGCGTCTCCCGCAGGATGTCGGAGGTGCGCTTGGAAAAGACGCGGCTGGGGGCATAGGCCGCCGTATGCTCATAGTAGGTCTTTCCGTCGTCGGTGAAGCCCTCGACGAGCCGGGGCGTCACCGCGAAGCCGCCGTTGGCCGTGGTGGACACCATCTGTGCGATCTGGATGGGGGTGGCCGTGAGGGAGCCCTGCCCGAAGGAGAGGTTTGCGACGGCCGCGTCGCTCTCGAGCTCCGCGTCGGAGGGCAGGGTCCCGCTCTGGGTGCGGATGTCGTCGGTGAACTGGGCGGCGCGGGTGAAGCCGATCTCCCGCGCCATCGAGACGATGTTCTTGCCCCCCGTCTCGAGCCCGAGATGGATGAAGAAGGGGTTGCAGGAGATCTCGATCGCCTTCTTGAGGTCGATGTTGCCGTGCCCGTTGCGCCAGTGACAGTAGAAGATATGCCCGCCGACGTCCGCGTACCCCTCGCAGGTATACCGCTCGTAGCGGCTCACGCCGCTTTCGAGCGCGGCGGCCGCCACCACCAGCTTGAAGGTCGAACCCACGTTATACTGCGAGAAGGCGCGGTTGACGAACGGGCTGTCGGGGTCCTGCAGGCTTGCCGCGAGGTCGTTCGCGTCGTAGGCCGGCACCGAGACGGATGCCTTGATGTCGCCCGTGGCGACGTCCATCACCACCGCCGCGCCCTTTTCGACCCCCTTCATCGCCCGCTGGGCGATCCGCTGGAAATCCGCGTCGAGGGTGAGCGCGACGCCCCCCTCGCTCTTGTAGTTGTCCCGCAGCACCTCGGGCGGGTTGAGGGTGAGGGTGTGTCCCGCCGCGTCGAGGGTGTAGCGCAGTTTGAGGCTGCCGTCATACTGCTTGAGCAGGTCGTCGTACGCCATCTCGATGCCCGCCGCGCCGTTCGTCTTTTCCGGGTTGAGGTAGCCGACGATGTGGGGCGCGAGCTGTTCGTCCCCGTAGCGTTCCACCGCGTCGATCATCTCGACCCCCTTGGCGTAGACCTCCTCCTCCACCGGGAGCAGGTAAGGCTTCGTCTGCGAGGCGCCCGCAGGCACCTGCTCCCCCGCCTCGGCAAGCGCGGTGAACGCCTCGGGCGAGGGCTGCACCGCCGCCAGCTTGCGCACCTCCGTGCCCACAAGGGGCTTGAGGTTGCAGTCGTAAATGACGCCGCGCGTGTTGTCCACATCGAGCACGAACGCGCTCTGGGTGTTCGCCGCCGAAGCGAGCGCGCCCCCCATCGAAAGCGCGTACACGCGGCAGATCATCCCCGTAAATATCAGCACCAGCGCCGCATAGACGCCGACCGCCCTTCTTCCCATAAGCCGTCTCCTTTGCCTTTTCGTTACCTCTATTGTTGGCGGGAGACGGCGGATTTTATACGCGCCGCGCCCGCGCGGGAAAATTCCCGGCGGGGCGCAGAAAAACCGGGCTTTTCCGGCACTTCTATGTCAGAAAGATGAAAAGGGGCTGATCCGATGAACCGGACCGTTGCTGTACTGCTCGCATTGACGCTTTTTTTGACCGGCTGCGCCCATCCCGCATCCACGCCGGCCGCATCCTCCGCGCCGGAGTCCGCCGCATTTGGCGCTCCCTCCGCGCCGCCAGAGCCGGAGGCGCCCGAAGCCGGCTCCGGGACGGACGGCGCGTCGTCGAAAGCGGAGACCTCCGCGCCGGCGGCGGTGGCCGACGTGGACGTCCTCCCCTCCGGCATCCGGGACCTCACCTACGCCGAGGCGCTCGCCGACCCCGATTTCGGCGGCTGCGTCCCGCGGGAGCTTGTCGAGGGGTTTGCCGTGCGTGAGGCCCACCGCGGCGCGGACTCCCTCTTCATCAGCTTTGAGCAGGCGGTCGGCAACGCCGATTACCGCGAGCTCGTCCTTTCGGCCTCCCGCGCGGAGCCGGGCGATGGAGAACGCACCGTCGACGTCGACGCGGTCGAGAGCTACGACGTGCACCTCTACGAAATCCCCTGGGCGGACAGCGTGCCCGAAAAATACATGGAAACCTTCGACCACCCCCTCTTTCGCGCGGAGGATCTCTCCCCGCAGGTGCTCGCGCGTCGGGTGTATGACCACCGGGAGCTGGGGGACGAGCACGTGGCCGCCGATTTCTCGGTGCTCTGCAAAGACGGCGTCACGATCCGCGTTATGGCGCGCAACATCGACGCGCTCGCGCTCTTTGATCTGCTCCAAAGCCTGCCCGCCGTGACCGCCGGGCAGGATGCGGCCGGCTGACGGCAGTCAAAAAGCGGCGCTCACCTTCCGGTGAGCGCCGCTTTTGTTTACTGGTAGATAAGCCTCAGACCGCCGTCCTCGACGGCCAGCTTCATCAGCGCGGGGACGTGGTCGGGGTCGTCGACCAGCCGCAGGCTGATGGCGTCCTCGACCTCCTTGCGGATGACGGTGCGCAGGTCGCGCGCGCCGCTGCGCTTGCCGTATGCCTTGTGGGCGATGAGCGCCGCAGCCTCGTCGTCCCAGCCGAACTTGATCCCCTTCTCGGCCAGCGGGTCCTTGAGCTCTCCGAGCATCAGCCCGGCGATCCTGCGGAAATCCCCCTCGTCGAGCGGGCGGAAAACGACCACCTCGTCGACGCGCGCCAGAAACTCCGGCCGCAAAAACTCGGAGAGCGCCTTGAGCGCCTTCTCCTTCGAGGCCTCCCCCTCGGTGCGGTTGAAGCCGAGCGCGCCTTCGCGCCGCTCGCTGCCCGCGTTGGAGGTCATGACGATGACGGTGTTCTCGAACGAGCAGACCCTGCCGTGCGCGTCGGTGATGCGCCCCTCGTCGAGGATTTGCAGCAGGATGTTGAGCACGTCGGGATGGGCCTTTTCGATCTCGTCGAAGAGGACGACCGAATAGGGCTTGCGGCGCACTTTTTCGGTGAGCTGCCCCGCCTCGTCGTAGCCGACGTATCCCGGGGGCGAGCCGACCAGCCGGCTGACCGTGTGCTTCTCCATGAATTCGGACATGTCCAGCCGGATGAGCGGGTCGGCCGAATCGAAGAGCTCCTTGGAGAGCACCTTGACCAGCTCGGTCTTGCCCACGCCGGTCGGGCCGACGAAGATGAAGGAGGCCGGGCGGCGGCGGGCGGAAATCTGCACGCGGGAGCGGCGCACGGCGGCGCTCACCAGCTCGACCGCCTCGTCCTGCCCGATGATCTTCTCCTTGAGCGCGGGCTCGAGCCGGGCCACCCGGCGCAGCTCGGTCTCGCGGATCTTGGCGGCGGGGATGCCCGTCCACAGTTCGATGACGTTGGCGAGGTCGTCCCCCGTCACCGGCTGGGCCAGCGCCCTGGGGCCGACCTCCTTGAGCTTTTCATCGATGACGATCTTTTCCCCGCGCAGCCGCGCGATCGCCTCGTAATCGGGCTCGTCGGTCGACGCCTCGAGCTCCTCGAGCTGCTCGGTCACGTCGCCGTCCTGCTTCATCAGGCGGTCGTACTCCGCGAGGTCGGCGTTGCGCAGCACGGCGGCCGAGCAGGCCTCGTCGAGCAGATCGATCGCCTTGTCGGGCAGGAAGCGGTCGGTGATATACCGCTCGGACAGCACGACGGTCATGCGCGCCAGCTCGTCGCTGACCACCACCCGGTGGTGCTGCTCGTAGTAGCTCTTGATCCCCTTGATGATCTCGACCGACTCCTCAATCGAGGGCTCCTCGATCGTCACCGGCTGGAAGCGGCGCTCGAGCGCGGCGTCCTTTTCGATGTTCTTGCGGTATTCGTTGAAGGTGGTCGCGCCGATCACCTGGATCTCCCCGCGGGAGAGGGCGGGCTTCAAAATATTCGCGGCGTTCATCGAGCCCTCCGAATCGCCCGCGCCGACGAGGTTGTGGACCTCGTCGATGAAGAGGATGACGTTGCCCGCCTCCTTGATGTCCTCGACGAGCCCCTTGACGCGGCTCTCGAACTGCCCGCGGAACTGGGTGCCCGCGATGAGCGCCGTCAGATCGAGCAGGTAGAGCTTCTTGTCCGCGAGGCGGAAGGGCACGTCGCCGCACGCCAGCCGCTGCGCGATCCCCTCGGCGACCGCCGTCTTGCCGACGCCCGGTTCGCCGATCAGGCAGGGGTTGTTCTTGGTGCGGCGGTTGAGGATCTGGATGACGCGGCCGATCTCCCGGTCGCGCCCGATGATCCGGTCGATCTTCCCCTGCTCCGCCTTGAGCGACAGGTTGTCGCAGTAGGCGTCGAGGTGCTTGTATTTTTTTTCGGGGGCGCCGCGCTTATTGCGCGGGGGCTTGGGCTTCTCGCGCAGCCGCGCGGGCGGCTCCTGCGGAAGCTCCTCCTTTTTCGGCTCCTGCGGCACCAGGCCGCCGCCGAGGATGTTTTGCAGAAAGGGCGGCAGCGCCTGCGCGCCGCCCATCTCAAAGCCGTTCTCGCCGTCCGCGCCGAACATATCCATCATCTGGTCGGAGACGCTGTCCAGCTCGTCGTCGGTGATGCCCATCTTCTCCATCAGGTCGCTGACCGGCTTGAGCCCAAGCTCCTTCGCGCAGCGCAGGCAGAGCCCCTCGTTGACCGTTTTATCCCCGTCAAGGCGGGTCATGAAGACCACCGCCAGGCGTTTCTTGCATCTTGTACACATCATATCCATCAGATTTTTCACCTTTTCTCACAAACGGAAATAGAATCTACCAGACTATATTGTATATGCCCGTTGTGAACAACATATTAACGCGTCATAAATAATCATACGATTTTGGTGTAGTTTACCGTTTTTTGGCGGAACGCAGCATCCCCCAGAACATCACCCCGTACCGCAGCAGCGAGAAGAGCATGAAGACGAGCAGCAGCAGGAGCATCGCAAGGATGGTCCCGTCGCTCAGCGACGGGAAGGCCACGATCGTGATCATAATGACGTAGAACATAACGGTCGCGAGCTTGCCGAACCACTTGGCCCCCTCGATGGTGACCCGCTTGCGGTGCAGGCGCAGTCCGCCGACCAGCATGAGGAATTCCTTGAGGATGAAGACCGCGTAGAGCGGCCAGAGGTGCGGCTTCGTAATCCACAGCGCCGCGACGACGGAGGCCAGGGTGAGCTTGTCCGCGATGGGGTCGAGGATTTTGCCGAGCTGGGTGATCTGGTTGCAGCGCCGCGCGATATAGCCGTCGAGCGTGTCGCTGAGCGCCGAAACCCCGAGGATCAGCGCCGCCGCGTAGAATTGCAGCTGCGTCTGCGCGGTCAGGAACCGCCACAAAAAGAGCGGGATCAGCACGATCCGCAGGACGGTCAGCGCGTTCGGAACATTCATTTTCATGGCGGTCAACCCTCTCTCTGGCGTCGGAGGCCAAACGGCTTATGCAAGCTGCCCCAGCAGCGTGGGATCGGCGAAATAGCGGAACAGGAAGGTGTGGCCGATCGTGTCGGCGCGGAAGATCCACCAGCCCTCCGGATAGATGCCCAGCAGCCCCCGCAGCAGGAAGGCGAACACCCACACGAGCAGCACCCCCTCGAGGACGCCCACCGCGCCGCCGAGCAGCGCGTTGATCGGGCCGACCACCGGCAGGTGGTTGACGATCCCCAGCGTGGAGAGCAGGATGTTCGCGATGATCGACAGGATGGAGAAGAGCAGCACGAACCCGATCATACCGATCGCGCTGACCATGAGCGGACGCAGGGTGGCGTCCGCCAGCTCTTCCACGATCCCGTCGGCGAGCGCCTGCGGGTCGAACTCGTCGGGCAGCATCTCCTTCATCGAGTCAAGCCCGCTTTCCAGCGCGCCGAGGCCGTCGTCGAGCGCCGAGAGCATCCCCGCCCGCCCGTAGGAGATGAGGTCCGCCCCGCCGGGTTCACGCGGCGCCTCCTGGCGGTGGGTAATCATCGGCTCTACCACCCGGTCATAGACGACCGGGGCGGCCGCGCGGCTGAAGAAGGAGGCCGCAAGAATGATCGCGACATAGGCGACCATCTGGATGACCGTGCGCAAAAAGCCCTTTTTCGCCGCCGCGTGCGCGCAGTAAACCACGATGGCGACGGCGGCGATATCCAATAAAATGGCTGCAATGTCCATAGATTCCCTTTCCTGCGGCTGTGCGCCCACCGGCGCGGGACGCGCGGCGGGAGCGCCGCAGCAAAAAGCGCTCCGCGCGGGCGTCATGGCCGCTGCGGCCATTATACCAAATCTGCCGCAAATTTACAAATCGGTTCAGCCTCCCGGCGCGAGGTCGTCGTAGTTGAGAAGGTCGCCCGACGGGGCGTCCCCGGAAGGGGCCGCGCTTTCGGGGGCGGATTCCGGCTCGGAAGCGCTTTCAGGCGCCGAATCCGGCTGGAGGTTTTCCGCGTCCCCGCCGCTTTCCGAAGGCGCTTCCTCCCCGGACGGCTGCAAAGACGCCTCCCCGGAAGGGCCGTCGTCCTCGTCCTCGGGGGCGCTTTCCTCCCCGGAGGAGGCGGGCGCTTCCTTGCCGGAGGAGGCGGGCGGCGCGACCTCGCCGATGTCGATGACGTTGATCGCCGTGTCGGTCGTGTAGTAGAGCTTGCCGCCGACCGGCTGGATCTGGCTCAAGCTGTTGATCTGCACCGACGCCGCCATCGCGCCGTCGAAGCCGAGGATGTGCAGACGGTCCTTGGCCATCAGGTAGATGTAGTCGCTGTCCGCCTTGACGCCCGAGATGTTGTAGTCGATGGTAAACCGCCCGACCTCGTTGAAATCGCGGTCGAGGGTCACCACCGAGAGGCGCTTCTCCTTGTCGTAGTTGCCAAGCACGAGCACCAGCCTGCCGTCGGGAGAATCGGCGTAGCGGTCGAGCACCGTCTCGCCGAAGGCGAAGGACGCCGTCTCCCGCAGGTCGCCGTCAAAGAGGATGACCCGCTGGTCGGTCAGCGCGCGGATCGCGCTCGCGCTGCGGTAGTCGACCATCAGGAGCAATTCGCCCGGCAGGTCGACCCGGCCGGTGTCCCCCTCCTGGTAGCTGAACTGAAATTTCCGGATGCTCGAGAGGTATTTGCCGTCCGACGCGTCCACGAACCCGACCGCCATCGTATCGCGGTTGTCGGCCAGCGAGATGCTGATGATCGGCGTATTCCCCGAGAAGCGGAAGATCTCCTCGGCGCCGCGGTTGTAGACGATGACGCGCGCGAGCGCGTCGTTCGCGCCGGTGACGACCGCGAAGTTGCCGTTGGTGGCGAGGTCCGCGGTATGTATCTGGCTGTCGGTCGTGACCGACGAGAGCTGCGCCGACTTGGAGTAGACCGCCAGCTTTTCGGCGCTCGGGTCGTAGAGCAGGATGCGGTCGCGGCCGGTCTTGAGGGTCTGGCTGGCCATGCCGTGCTGCACGCCCAGCATCTGCCCGCCCGAGGAATTGTAGGTGTAGAGGTTGGTGTCGGTGAGCATCACGAGCGCGTCCCCCGCGCTCTCGAGCTCCGTCACCTGCCCGCCCGGCAGAGAGACGGGATATCCGTCGCCCGACGCCATCCCCGCCCGGAGGTCGCTGTAGGCGGTTTTGAGGTCGAGGTCGCCCGCCTGGCGGATGACCGTCACGCAGAGGAAGACCACCGCCGCGAAAAGCGCGAGGATGAAGAGGCTCCGCACCATCCGGCGCCGTGCGCGGCGGCGGCGCACCTTTTCAAGATCGGTTAACTGTGCCATCGGTTTTCCTCCCGTGAAGCTGAAATCAGTAGAATACCGCGTCGAGGTAGAGCCCGTGCGGCGGGGCGGTCGGACCGGCCGCGGCGCGGTCGCGGCCCGCGAGGATGCGGGGGATGTCGGAGGGGGCGAGCGCCCCGCGCGAAACCTCCAGCAGCGTGCCCGTCATGATGCGGACCATGTTGTAGAGAAAGCCGCCGCCCGTGACCGAGAAGGTGACGAGCGCCCCCTCGCGCGCGACCGACGCGGCGGTGATGGTGCGCACCGTGTCCTCCACCGAGCCGCCCGCGCTGCAAAACGCCGAAAAGTCGTGCGTCCCGATAAACTGCCGCGCCGCCGCGTCCATCGCATTTTCGTCGAGCGGGTATTTCCAGTGGAGCGCGAGACCGCTCAGGAACGGGTCGCGCACCGGGGAATTGTAGATCTTGTAGAGGTACCGCTTGCCGGTGCAGGAGTAGCGCGGATGGAACTCCTCCGGCACCTCGCGGCAACCGGTCACGGCGATATCCTCCGGCAGGCGCACGTTCATCGCGCGCACCACCGCGTCGCAGGGGATGCCGCTCTCGGTGCGCAGGGCGAGCGCGAAGCGGTTGGCGTGCACCCCCGCGTCGGTGCGGGAGCAGCCCTTCACGTCGAGCCGCGCGCCGAACACCGCCTCCACCGCGTCCTGTACCACCTGTGCCACGGAAAGCGCGTTTTGCTGCACCTGGAAGCCGTGGTAATTCGTGCCGCGGTAGCGCAGGGTCAAAAGCAGATGGCGCAACCCCGTCACCTCCCCGCTAGACAGAACGAAGCAGCAGGCCCAGCTGCTCCAAAACCCGGGCCCCGTAAAGATTGGAAAGGACGATGAAGACCAGGCAGGCCCCCACGAAGACGGCGCTCCACACGTCGCGCGGGTGGATCTTGAGCTGCTTCATGCGGGTACGGCCTTCTCCGCCGCGGTAGCAGCGGCACTCCATCGCGAGCGCCAGCTCGTCCGCGCGGCGGAACGCCGACACGAAGAGCGGGATCAAAATCGGGATGAGCGCGCGCGCCCGCTGCATGAGCCCGCCGCTCTCGAGGTCGGCGCCGCGCGCCTTCTGGGCCGACATGATCTTGTCGGTCTCCTCGATGAGGGTCGGGATGAAGCGCAGCGCGATCGTCATCATCATCGCGAGCTCGTGCACCGGCAGCTTGAAGCGCTTGAGCGGGTTGCAGAGCCGCTCGATGCCGTCGGTGAGCGCGATGGGCGAGGTCGTGTAGGTCAGCAGGCTGGTGCCCGCGATCAGGCAGACGATGCGCACGCTCATGAATACGGCGGTCTTGACCCCCTCCGCCGTGAGCTTTAAAATCCACCACTGGAAAAGCACCCTGCCGTCGATGAAGAACATGTTGAGGACCGAGGTGAAGACGATGATCGGCACCACGGGCTTTAAGCTCCGCAGGATCATCACCGGCGGGATTTTGGAGATCCCGTAGACGAGCACGAGAAAGAGCACCCCGACCGCGAGCCCCACCGCGTTCTGCGCGGTAAAGAGCAGGATGATGTACGCGACCGTGAGCACGATCTTCATGCGCGGGTCGAGCTTGTGGATGGGGGAGGTCCCGGGGAAATACTGGCCGATCGTGATATCCTTAAGCATGGTTCCCCGCCCCCTTTCCGAGCAGCGAAAGCAGCTCCTCGCGCGCGTAGTCCATCGTGTAGACGCTCTCGCTCACCGGGAAGCCCTCCTCCCGCAGACCCATGAAGATGCGGGTCACCTGCGGCACCGAAAGGCCCATCCTCGTGATCTCCTCCGCGCGGGAGAAGACCTTCGCCACGTCGTCGTACATCGCGACGCCCGAGCGGTTGAGCACGAGCACCTTGCGCGCGTAGCGCGCGATGTCCTCCATGCTGTGGGAGACGAGCAGCACCGTGTTGCCCCGCTCCCGGTGGTAGCGCTTGATCTGTCCGAGGATGCTGTCGCGCCCCTTGGGGTCAAGCCCCGCGGTCGGCTCGTCGAGCACGAGGATGTCCGGGTTCATCGCGAGCACCCCCGCGATCGCCACCCGGCGCTTCTGCCCGCCCGAAAGCTCGAAGGGCGATTTCTGCAAATGGTAGTCGCGCAGGCCGACGAAGTTGGCGGCCTCGCGCACCCGCTCGTCCACCTGCGCGGGCGAGAGCCCCATGTTGACCGGTCCGAACGCGATGTCCTTGTAGACCGTCTCCTCAAAGAGCTGGTATTCGGGGTACTGGAACACCAGCCCCACCTTGAAGCGGTATTCCCGCAGGTTGGTCTCCTTGGCCCACAGGTCGGTCCCGTTGATGAGCACCCGGCCCGAGGTGGGCTTCAAAAGCCCGTTGAAGTGCTGGATGAGGGTCGACTTTCCCGAGCCGGTGTGCCCGATGACGCCGACGAACTCCCCCTGCTCGATCTCGAGGTTCACATGGTCGATGGCCGTCTTCTGGAAGGGGGTGCCGGCCGAATAGGTGTAGGTGAGCTCCTCCGTTTTGATTGCGATCATCTGGCGCCCACCCCCTTTTTGCGCAGCGCGTCCGAGATGGCCGCGACGGCCTCCGCCTCGGTAAGGATGCCGCCCGGCAGGTCGACCCCCGCCTGCCGCAGCTGCCAGCAGAGCTCGGTGGCCTGCGGCACGTCGAGCCCGACCTCCTTGAGCTCCCGCACGTGGGAGAAGACCTCCCGCGGCGGCGCGTCGAAGAGGAGCTCGCCGTCGTTCATCACGACGACCCGCTCCGCCTGCGCCGCCTCCTCCATATAGTGGGTGATCAGCACGACGGTGATGCCGTTTTCGCGGTTGAGGCGCTTGATCACGCTCAAAACCTCGCGGCGGCCCTTGGGGTCGAGCATCGCGGTCGGCTCGTCGAGCACGATGCAGCGCGGGCGCATCGCGATGATGCCCGCGATCGCGATCCGCTGCTTCTGCCCGCCCGAAAGCTGGTGCGGCGCGTGGGTCCTGTACTCGGTCATCCCCACGTCGGAAAGCGACTCGTCCACCCGGCGGCGGATTTCCGCCGGGTCGACCCCCATGTTCTCCGGCCCGAACGCCACGTCCTCCTCGACGATCGTCGCGACGATCTGGTTGTCCGGGTTCTGGAACACCATGCCCACCTGCTGGCGGATATCGTAGAGCTTGTTCTCGTCCGTCGTGTCGATGCCGCAGACGGTCACCTTTCCCTCGTTCGGGACGAGGATCGCGTTAAAATGCTTGGCCAGCGTGGATTTGCCCGATCCATTATGGCCGAGCACTGCCACAAACTGCCCCTCCGGGATGGTAAGGCTCACGCCCCGCAGGACGATATTCAGTTGGTTGTCCTCTTTCGGGTAGCCAAAGACCACCCGTTCCGCGGAAATGATGTCTTCCATTTGGCTGTCTCCTCTTAGATGGTCCGGTTCCCCGGGGGATACCGGCCGTGTGAGCTTGTCTGTTTCTGCGGGCCGCGCCCGCGATGCGTTATCCGCGCGTCCGGACGGCGGTCACGGTTCGCGCGTCCAGACGGCGGTGCTCCCGCAGGGGAGCACCAGCCCCGTCCGCGTGACCGGCAGGCCGATCTCGTCGGCGGACACCCGCCCGCCGAACCGCTCCCCCACCGTCACCGACAGGATGTACGCCATCACCGACGGGGAGAGCCCCGTCGTATAGGAATTGAGCAGGAAAAATTCCGGCGCGTCCGACAGCGCCCCCGCGCAGAGGCTCACGAGGTCGAAGACGCTGTCCTCCAGCTTCCACACCTCGCCGCCCGGGCCGCGCCCGTAGCTCGGCGGGTCCATGACGATGCCGTCGTACCGGACGCCGCGGCGGATCTCCCGCTCGACGAACTTCTTGCAGTCGTCGACGATCCAGCGGACGGGCCTGTCCGAGAGGCCGGAGCGCGCGGCGTTGTCCCGCGCCCACTGCACCATCCCCTTGGAGGCGTCGACGTGGCAGACCTTCGCGCCCGCCGCCGCGCAGGCGAGCGTCGCGCCGCCCGTGTAGGCGAAGAGGTTGAGGACGCTCAGCTCCCGGCCGGCGTTTTTGACAAGGCCGTCCATCAGATCCCAGTTGACCGCCTGCTCGGGGAAGAGCCCCGTGTGCTTGAAGCCGGTCGGCCGGATGCAGAACCGGAGCGGTCCGTAGCCGATCTCCCATTCGGCGCGCGGCAGGCGGTTCACCTGCCAACTGCCGCCGCCGCTCGACGAGCGGTTGTATCGCGCGTTGGCGCGGCCCCACTCCGGACCCTTCGGCGTCTTCCAGATCACCTGCGGGTCGGGGCGGGCGAGGATCACGTCCCCCCACCGCTCCAGCTTTTCGCCGTCCGCCGCGTCAAGCAGTTCAAAGTCCTTCCATCCGGTTGCTGCGCGCATGTCATTACCCCTTTATCACGTCCGCGATCTCCCGCGCGATCGCCTCGATCTCTCCGATGTCCTGCCCCTCGACCATGATGCGGATGAGCGGCTCGGTCCCCGACGCGCGCACGAGCACCCGCCCGTCGCCGCCCAGCCGGTCGTTCTGCCGCGCGATCTCCCCCTGCACCCGCGCGTCCTGCGAGAGCGACGCCTTCATTTCCGGCGTCGCGCGGATGTTTAAGAGGGTCTGCGGATAGGTCTTCATGAGCCCCGCCGCCTCAGAGAGGGGCTTGTGGAAGAGCTTCAGGAGGCTCAGCAGCTGGATGCCCGAAAGCTGCCCGTCCCCCGTGGGCATGAAGTCGCGGAAGATGATGTGCCCCGACTGCTCCCCGCCGATGCAGAAGTCCTCGGCGAGCATCGTTTCGAGCACGTAGCGGTCCCCGACCTTGGTGGCCTTGGTCGCGATGCCGTGCTTTTCGGCGAACTTGAAGAGGCCGAGGTTGCTCATCACGGTGGCCACAAGGGTGTTGTTTTTCAGTTTGCCCTGCTCCTTGAGATGGTATGCGAAGAGGGCGATCAGCCGGTCGCCGTCGACCAGCCCGCCGTTCTCGTCCACCGCGAGGCAGCGGTCGGCGTCTCCGTCGAAGGCGAGCCCCGCGTCGAAGCCACCCGCGCGCACCCGCGCGCAGAGCTCCCCGATGTGGGTGCTGCCGCAGCCGTCGTTGATGTTTTTGCCGTCCGGCTCGGCGTGGAGGATGTCGCAGTCCGCGCCCAGCCCCTCAAAGAGCTTTTTCGCCGTGACGCTCGCGCTGCCGTTGGCGCAGTCGAGCGCGACGCGCAGCCCCGAGAGGTCGCACTCCACGGTGGTCTTGAGGTACTCCACATAGTCGTCCACCGCGCTGTCCGCGCGGCGCACCGTGCCGATCTCCGCCGGGGCCTTGATCGAATAGGGCTTCTCGTGGTCGAGCACGATCCGCTCGATCTCCTCCTCCTGCGCGTCAAGCAGCTTGTAGCCCCGGGAGGAAAAGATTTTGATGCCGTTATATTCATAGGGGTTGTGGCTCGCCGAGAGCATCACCCCCGCGTCCGCGCCGTACCTGGTCACCAGGAAGGCGACCGCCGGGGTGGGCACCACGCCGAGCAGCACCACGTCCGCCCCCGCGCTGCACAGCCCCGCCGCCATGGCGGATTCAAGCATGTCGGAGGAGATCCGCGTATCCTTGCCGACCAGGAAGGTCGGGCGGCGTCCGGTCGCCTCCTCCACCACCATGCCGGCCGCGCGGCCGAGGTTCATGGCGAGCTCGGGCGTCAGGTCGCCGTTGGCGACGCCGCGCACCCCGTCGGTTCCAAAAATTCTGCCCATTCGGTCTTTCTCCTATCGTATGTAATCGGTCCGCTCAGCCGAGCGTGAGCTGTCCGGGGGCGTCCTCCCCCGGCATTTTGAGCCCGAGATGCCCGTATGCCAGCGCGGTGGCGCACCGCCCGCGCGGGGTGCGCGCCAGAAAGCCGAGCTGCATGAGGTAGGGCTCGTAGACGTCCTCGAGCGTGATGGCCTCCTCGCCGACCGCCGCGGCCAGCGTGTCCAGCCCCACCGGGCCGCCCGCATAGTTCCTGATGATCGTCTCGAGCATCCGGCGGTCGGTCGTCTCGAGCCCGAGGTGGTCGATCTCCAGCCGGTCGAGCGCGATGGCGGCGATCTCCTTGGTGATCCTGCCGTCCCCCATCACCTGGGCGAAATCGCGCACCCGCTTCAAAAGCCGGTTGGCGACGCGCGGGGTGCCGCGGCTGCGGCGCGCCAGCTCAAACGCCCCTTCGGGGTCGCATTCGACCCCGAGGATCCCCGCGCTGCGCCGCACGATCGTGCAGAGCTCGTCGGCGGTGTACAGCTCCAGCCGCTGGATCACGCCGAACCGGTCGCGCAGCGGCGAGGTGAGCTGCCCCGCGCGCGTCGTCGCCCCGATCAGCGTGAAGTGCGGCAGGTCGATGCGGATCGACCGCGCCGACGGGCCCTTTCCGATGATGATATCCAGCGCGTAGTCCTCCATCGCGGGGTAGAGCACCTCTTCCACCGCGCGGGACAGCCGATGGATCTCATCTATAAACAGTATATCATTTGGCGCGAGATTGGTGAGTAACGCGGCCAAATCGCCCGGTTTTTCGATCGCCGGGCCGCTGGTGACGCGAATATTGACGTTCATCTCGTTGGCGATGATCCCCGAGAGGGTGGTCTTGCCCAGTCCCGGAGGGCCGTAGAGCAGCACGTGGTCGAGCGGTTCCCCGCGGCCCTTCGCCGCCTGGATGAAGACCCGCATGTTCTCCTTGACCTTCTCCTGCCCGATGTACTCCCCAAGCGTCCGGGGGCGCAGGGAGAGCTCGATCTCGCCGTCCGCCGGGGTATACTCCGGCGCGGCGATGCGGTTTTCAAAGTCCATCTCGTTGTCGAACATCCCCGATGCCCCCTCCCGTTATCTGCCGCCCGAAAGCGCCTTGAGCCCGTGCTTGATCAGTTCGTCCACCGGCGTGTCGGCGGCCATGCCCGCCAGCGCGCACGCCGCCTCCGACTGGCTGTAGCCGAGCACGCACAGCGCGCTGACCGCCTCGCTCATATTGGTCGTCTCGCTGCGGAGCTGCGCGGCGACCTCCTGCATCCCCTCGGCGAGCCCGTCCGTCCCGAGCTTGTCCTTGAGCTCGAGGATGATCCGCTGGGCGACCTTCGGCCCGATGCCCGGCGCGTTGCGCAGGCTCTTCGCGTCGCCCGACGCGACCGCCAGCGAGAGCTGGTCGGGCGTCATGTCCGAAAGGACGGCCAGCGCCGACTTGGGCCCCACGCCGGACACGCCGATCAGCATCTGGAAGGCGGTCCGCTCCGCCTGGGTATAGAACCCGTAGAGGTCGAGCGCGTCCTCCCTTACGTTCAGGTGGGTATAGAGGGTGACCTCCCCGCCCGCCGGCGGCAGGCAGGAGAGGGTCGTCATCGTCGTCATGCACTTGTAGCCCACCCCGCCGCAGCTCACCACCGCGAGATAGGGCTCCACATGGATCAGCTTTCCGGTCACGCAGTAATACATCCCCGCGCCTCCTATCGGTATTTTGCAAGCAGCGAGCCCGCGCAGTGCGCGTGGCAGATGGCCAGCGCCAGCGCGTCGGCGGTGTCGTCCGGCCGCGGGACCTTTTCCAGCCCGAGCAGCCGGCGGGTCATCTCCATCACCTGCTGCTTTTCGGCCAGCCCGTAGCCGACCACCGACTGCTTGACCTGCATCGGCGTATACTCGTATACCGGCACGCCGCGCTGCTGCGCCGCGAGCAGGATCACCCCGCGCGCCTGCGCCACGTCGATGCCGGTGGTCTTGTTGTTGGTAAAGAAGAGCTGCTCGACCGACATCGCCGCGGGCGGGGTCTTGTCGAGCACCTGGCAGAGGTCGCCGTAGATGATTTCCAGGCGCGCCGGAAACGCCATCCCCGCCGGCGTGGTGATCGCGCCGAAGCGGATGGGCGTAAATTTCCCATAGGCATAATCGACCACCCCGAAGCCGACCGTGGCGTAGCCGGGGTCGATTCCCAGAATTACCATGACGCCCTCCTGTACATGCCAAATCAATTTATTATATCACATTCACGCACCGGCGAACAAGTGCTTTTCAGTTGGTTTTGACAGTGCGAAGGGGGCAATTTTTGACAGAACTGCACAATAAATCCCCCGGATTCCCCCCACACTCCTTGTCGATTTCCACGGTTTACAAATTTTTGCGCCAATTTTGAATTTTTCGCTTGCATTTTACCGAGAATTATATTATAATAACAAAGTCGCTGATAGAGACGACGATATGGACGGTTAGCTCAGCTGGTAGAGCACCTGCTTGACGTGCAGGGGGTCAGGGATTCGAGTTCCTTACCGTCCACCAGGGGTGCTGTCCGGGCAATCGCTTGGGCGGTACTTTTTTTGCTCTTTTTTAATTTCCATTTTTCTGGATATCACAATATATTTGATTTTTTCTCCCGATTTTCCACGAATATGACTATATACAGAATTGTAAATTTATGGTATACTAAAGGCGCAATCAAAATAAACCGTTTCCCCACAGAGCGTCCGCCTTTCCCGGCGGGCGTTTTGCTCTTCCCTGCCGCACGGCCCAAAACGCCTCCGCCGGGGCTGGAAAAATCGACCGCGGCGGAAAAAAGCCCGGCTGCCTCTGGCAGCCGGGCTTTTATGATCGTGCGGTTCAGATCGTCGACATCGTCTTGCCCGCGCCGTGGATCGCCTCAAAATCCTTCCGGAAGCCGTCCACCGCGCTGTCGATGCTGGTCATGCCCAGCCCCAGGCGGATGATGTCGGCGCCCACGGTGGCGCCCTGCGCGCCGCTCGCGTAGGCGGAGACGACCTGCGCGGCGTTCTTGAAGCTGGCGGCCAGGATCTTCGCGCCGCTGCCGCTGCCGTCGATGAACGCGCGGATCTCCGCGATGACCCGCGTGGGATCGGTACAGTTATTCTCCATGCGGTTAAAATAGACCGCGATGTACTTCGCGCCCGCCAGTACGGCGAGCATCCCCTGCATCGTCGAATAGATCGCCGTGGCGGTGACGTTCACCCCCCCGGCGGAGAGCTTTTTGATGGCGGGCAGGCCCGCGGCGCTGACCGGGACCTTGATAAAGGTGTCCTTCCCGAGCTGATCGAGGATGTGGCGCGCCTCCTCCAGGATCGCGTCGGTGGCGGTGGAGACGACCTGCACATGCAGGCTGCGCTTTTTTCCGCAGAGCGCCTTGATCTCCCGCAGGCGGGCGTAGACGTCGATCCCGCCCTCCTCCTTCAGGATCGTGGGATTGGAGGTCACGCCGACGACCGGCCAGCTGTCCAGTCCCTCCTTCAAATCTTCCAGATTCGCGGTGTCAAGCATCAGTTCATACATATTGAAAACTCCCTTTCGGTCAATTGATCGGCGTTACAGGGCCTGCTCGGTGCGCTCGATGATGTCGTCCTGCGTCCTGCGCGAGAGGACGTTGAAGAAGGCGCTGTACCCGGCCACCCGCACGATGAGATCGCGGTGGTTTTCGGGGTGGGCCTGCGCGTCGAGCAGGGTGTCGCGCGAGACGACGTTGAACTGCACGTGGTAGCCGTGGAGGCGGTTGAAGAAGGTGCGCAGCAGCAGGACCAGCTTCTCGCGGTTCTCCTCCTTTTGGAGCATCTGCGGGGTGACCTTCTGGTTCAGGAGCACGCCGCCCGTGATCTCCTCGGTGGGCAGCTTGGAGACGCTCTTGAAGACCGCCGTCGGGCCGTTTCTGTCGGCTGCGTGGCTCGGGGAGCACCCCTCGGCCAGCGGCTCGCCCGCCCTGCGGCCGTCGGGGGTCGCCAGCGTGCCCGCGCCCTGCGGGACGTTGGCCGAGATCGAGCTGGTGCCCGCGTAGTAGATTCCGCCGATCGGGCCGCGCCCGTACCGGGTGTTGTGGTATTTCTTCATCTCGTCGATGTAGACATTGTAGGCGTCCACAACGAGGTTGTCAACATAGTCGTCGTCGTTGCCGTACTTGGGCGCGGCCTGTAGGAGCGCCCGGATGCGCTCGTTTTCCGGTCCCTCGAAGTTCTGTTCCAGCGCCTCCCACAGGCGCGCCGGGGTGACCGCTGCGTCCTCGAAGACGACCTTTTTGACGGCGGCGAGGCTGTCGGCCAGGTTGGCGATGCCCACCTGCAGGTCGCTGATGAAGTCGTAGACCGCGCCGCCCTCCTTCATGTTGAGGCCGCGCTCGATGCAGTCGTCGGTGAGCGCGCTGCAGAGGATGTCGGCGGTGTTTTCCTCGAGCACCATGTCGCAGGTCGCGTCGATGACCGTGCACTGGCGGCACATCTCGCGGATAACCTTGTCCCAGCAGGCTTTCACCTCGTCGAAGCTCTCCATATCGCGGAAATGCCCCGCCCCCTCGCAGAGTCTGGTGCCCGACGCGGGATCGACGCCGTCGTTCATCGCGATGAGCAGCGCCTTGGGGAAGTTCAAAAAGCTCATGCCGGTGCAGCGGTAGCCCCACTTCCCGGGGACCGCCGTCTCGACGCAGCCGATCGCCGAATAGTTGTAGGCGTCCTCCGGCTTCACTCCCTTGGCGATGAAGGAGGGGATAATCACCTCGTCGTCGTTGAAGGCGGGCATTCCGAACCCACAGCGCACCACCTCGACGCATTCGCGCATGAATTCGTCGGAAAGCCCCCTGTGGTAGCGCACGGTCAGGTTGGGCTGGGTCAGGCGGCACTGCGCCACGCTCCGGAGGATCAGCCGGCTCATCGGGTTGGTCGCGTCCCGCCCGTCGGGGGTCTGGCCCGCGATCGTCACGTTCTGGTAGAGGGGGCTGCCCGCGCTGAACTGGGTGTGGCTCCACGAGCGGATCTTGTTGATCGTGTAGGTCTTGAGCCAGAGGTTGCAGAGCAGCTCATCCGCCTGCGCCGCGGTGATCCTTCCGGCGGCGAGGTCCGCCTCGTAGTAGGGGTCGAGGTACTGGTCCATCCTCCCGTAGGAGAGGCTGTGGCCGTTCGATTCGATCTGGAGCACGAGATGGGTGAGCCAGAGGGCCTGCACGGCCTCCCGGAAGCTCTCCGCCGGCCCGTAGGGCACCTTGTTGAGGATCCGGCTCATCTCCAGGAGCTCCGCCCGGCGGGCTTCGTCCGGCTCCTCCTGCGCCGTCCGGAAGGCGAGGTCGGCGTACCGCCTGGCGAAGGCGCGCACCGCGTCCACCACGATGACGACCGCGCGGTAGAAATAGCTCTTGTGGATATTGCGGTAGTCGGTCAGGTCGAGCGCGGCGAGCTTTTCCTCCGCGCGGCGCTTATAGTCCCCGAGGCCCGCCCGCAGCATGTCGCCGTAATTGACCGCGCAGTGCGCGTCGCCCGAGGTGATGTTGCCCTCCGACTTGATGATGCCGAGGTCATAGTAGAGCCTCGAGTGGGGCGGGAAGGCCGCGAGACCCCTGTCGAGCACCGTGTTGTGCTCCCAGAAGGGCGCGATCTCCCGCAGCTTCCGCTTATTCTCCTCCGTGATGTAAAAGACGTCGCCGTCCCGGCGCTCGAACTCGTCGAGCTCGTCGATCACCCACGACATCGCGTACTCGGGGAAGATCGGCGCGCTGCGGTTGCTCGACGCCTGGTTTCCGGCGATCAGCGTCTGCGGCTCGATGAAGATCGACATGCCCGCAAGCACCTCGCGCAGCATGGTCGCGCGCTTGAGGGCGAGCGGCTGGTCCTGCCGCTCGCGGTAGACGCGGGTGGTGATCACCGCGCGCTCGACACAGACCTGCGGCTTCGCGTTCAGCAGCTCCTCGCGGAAGGCCGCCATGCGCGGGGTAAGCTCTCCAAAATAACTCATATCGGGTTCTCCTTTCAATAGAACAGCTCGGCCGCGCCGATGACGCCGAAATCGTGTTCAAGCTCCGCCATCTTGAAGTAGACGGGCATATCGTTGTGATTATAGCCGTCGAACACCTCGCGCACGCGTCCGAAGAGCAGTTCCCCAAAGCCGGTCAGCCCGCCGCCGAAGATGAAGCAGTTGATGTTGAGGGTCACATAGAGGTTATAGAGCCAGATGCCCAAAAACTTTGCCATCTGCCCGAGCGCACGCAGCGCCATCGCGTCCCCCAGCCCGCACGCCTGCCGGAGGTGCACCGCCGTGATCTTTTCCGCCCCGCCCGCCAGCTCGGCCATGACGGTCGGTTCGCCCGCCGCGATCCAGCTTCGGATGTGCCGGACGATCATCGAGCCGGAGCACCAGCTCATGAGGCAGCCGCGGTTGCCGCAGCCGCACTCGATCCCCTCGCCGGGCGTGACGATCATGTGCCCGCTCTCCCCCGACCAGCCGTACCGGCCCCGGAAGAGCCTGCCGTCGATGACGATGCCCGACGAGATGCCGGTGCTCACCGGGCAGTAGACGATGTTCTGGAAGCCGCGCCCCGCGCCGTGGCGGAATTCCGCCAGCGCACCGGTGTGGGAGTCGTTGTCGAGCAGCACCCGCGCGCCGCCGAGCTTCTCCATCAGGTAGGCGCGCGCCGGGAAGTCGCGGATCTTCGTCAGGTTGGTGGTCTTGACGATCCGCCCCTCCTCGAAGAGGATGAAGGAGGGCATCCCGATGCCCACGCCGCGCAGGTTTCCCGGGGAGATCCCCGCCTCCTCCATCAGCTCCCGCACGTTGGCGGCGACGCCGTCGAAAAACGCCTCGGGGGAAAGAGAATCGTCCGATCGGCAGCGGCGGCGCGCCACGATCTGTCCCGCGCCGTCAAACACGCCGTACGCCGTCTTGGTCCCGCCCACGTCAACGCCGATCACATACTGTTCCATGCGGCCGCTCCTCCCCGCTGTCAAGTGTATTCGTTCGTAAGTCTTTAACCATTCGTTTGCAATTTCATTGTAGCAATCCCCCCGGGAAATGTCAATTGTATTTCTGTACAAAATATTATAATATTTCATTCGTAAGTTTTTGTTTACTTTTGGGCTTCCCCGTGCTACAATGGAGCCAGACAAACGAGGGGGGCGTTCCCATGGGCGAGAAGCGCCTGATTTTCAATCTCCAGAAGTTCAGCCTGCACGACGGGCCGGGCATCCGCACCGTCGTGTTCTTGAAGGGCTGCCCGCTGCGCTGCGCGTGGTGCGCCAACCCGGAAAGCCAGAGCCCCGACATGCAGATTCTGTGGGACGGCGGGCAATGCCTGCGCTGCGGCGGATGCGCGCGCGCCTGCCCGCGGGGGGCGGCCGCGCTCGGCGCCGAAGGGGTGCGGATCGACCCCACGGCCTGCGTGGGGTGCGGGGCCTGCGTGCGTCAGTGCCCGGCGCGGGCGCTCTCCTGTGAGGGGTCGTGGAAATCCGCGGAGGAGGTGCTGCGCGTCTGCATGCAGGACCAGCCCTTCTACGAGGAGAGCGGCGGCGGGGTGACGCTCTCGGGCGGCGAACCGCTCATGCACCCCGATTTCTGCGCCGCGCTGCTCGGGGCGCTGCGGGAGCGAAAGGTCCACACCGCGATCGAGACGACCGGGTACGCGCCCGCCGCCGACTTCGACCGGGCGGCGGCGCTCGCGGACCTGCTGCTCTTCGACGTGAAGCACTGGGACGAGGCACGGCACGTCGCGGGGACGGGCGTCTCCAACCGCGCGATCCTCGACAACCTGCGGCGGGCCGCCGCCTCCGGAAGGGAGGTGCTCCCCCGGATTCCGGTCATCCCCGGCTATAACGACGCGCCTGCGGACGCGGACGGCTTCCGACGCCTTCTCCGGGAGGCCGGCCTTTCGCGGGTGCAGCTGCTCCCCTTCCACCAGTTCGGCGAGAAAAAATACGCCCTGCTCGGGCGCGCCTACGCCTATTCCGGTGCGGACGCGCTGCACGAGGAGGATTTGGAGGACTACCGGCGGCGGTTCCTCGACGGCGGGATCGACGCCTTTTTCTAACGCGCAAACGCCCCGGGCGGCCAACGGCCGTCCGGGGCGTTTTCTTATTCGTTTGCCGGCACCGTGTGCACCGTGACCGCGCGCGCCTCCAGTTCATGGCGCGCTTCGGGCGGGATGCCGTCGTCGGTGATCACCGTCCGCGCCTTCTCCGCGAGCTGGAGCGGCACCACGCCGTGGCGCCCGAACTTGCTGCTCTCCATCAGCACGACCACCTCCTCCGCCTGCGCGGCCATATCCCGCACCGCCTGCGCCCGCAGGTGGTCGCTGTTGGTGAAGCCGCCGCGGCTCGCGTAGCCGTCGGTGCCGATGAACAGCCGGTCGACGCAGAAGTTTTCCGCGCACTGCCGCACAAGCGGCCCCACCATCACCTGGGCGTCGTTCTGGTAGACGCCGCCCAGCAAGATCACCTTCGCGCCCGGCTTCCTCCGCACGTACCCGG
>NZ_DBMDHH010000015.1:0-58551 GCF_057433415.1 Anaerotruncus sp.
CCGGGCGCAGCCCGGGCAGGCCGCCCAAGGCGGAAGTCCCCTTGAGCGCCCTTCTTCCGCCGACTTCTTGGGCGCGCAAGAAGTCGGTCCGCCTGCCGGGGCGGGACCCGGCGATCTATGCCGCCGAAGGCGGCTCCCCTAAAGCGCCCCAGAGGGGCGCGTAAAAGGCCCTCCGACCGCTGGGCGGAAAATCGAAAACCGCCGCGCGGCAAAACGCGCTCGTGATTCTTGCCGCCGAAGGCGGCTCCGCTTAGGGTTCCGGCCCGCAGGGCCGGGTCGCATGGCGACTCCCTACGGGGAATCCAAAGGGGCCTGGGGCCCTCTTTGAATGCGCGTCGCCGCTCTGCGGCGCTCGCCGCAGGCGAGGAGCGCATCTAAAGCCCCGCCGGGTGCAGCGCGGCAAATCGAAAACCGAAGCGCGGCAAATCCAAAACCGCCAGCGGGCGGTAACCCGGAAATCTCTGCCGCATGTAGAGTGAAAACCCCTCAAACTGTCCGTTATATTGTACACTCACCCTATTATAATAAGGATGGAAGGAGGGAAAAAGATGCTGGGAACAATCGTCTGGCTGGCGGGAAGCTACGGGTTTTACCGCTATATGATGGGACAGTGCCGGAAGGCCGCCCGGGAGGGTTACCGCACCGAAAAGCGCTACCTCCAGGCCGTCCGGGAGGACTGAACGAAACACGGGAACAGGACCGCGCACAACACGGAAAGGAGTGTCGGCAATGGCGGATTATCAGATCAGGTGGGTGCAGGGGCACGTGGAAGTGTACGACCGGCTCGGAAGGTTCCAATTCTCGGCCGACACCGAACAGGAGGCGCTTCGGGACCTCGAGGACGGCTGGGCCGCGTGAGCGCCCCGGCGTTTCCCACCGCTCAGGCGCAATGACAAAGCCCGCCGGCTTCGCGGATGCGAAACCGGCGGGCCGTTTTGATGGCGTTTACTGCTCCTGCGGAGGAGTTTCCGGGGCGCCGTTCAGCAGCCGGCGGCACTTCCAGGCGAAGAGCGCGCAGCAGGTGAGTGCGGCGGTGATGTCGGCGATCGGCTCGGCGATGATGACGCCGGTCGTCTGCGGGGTGATGAAATGCGGCAGGATCAGCACGAGCGGAATCAGCAGAATCAGCTTGCGCAGCATGGCGATGAAGATGGAGACCTTCGCCTGGCCGAGCGCGATGAACACCTGCTGGAAGGACATCTGGAAGCCGAAGACCACCATGCCGAGGAAGAAGATGCGCATCAGCCGGGAGGTGAGGGCGATGACGGCGGGGTCGCCGGTAAAGATGCGGATGGGCAGCTGCGGGAAAAAGACCATAATGATCCACAGCAGCATCCCGAAGGTCACGCAGAAGGCGGTCATGTACTTGATCGCCTGCTTGACGCGCCCGTGGTTCCCCGCGCCGTAGTTAAAGCTGATGATCGGCTGGGAGCCCTGCGCGAGGCCCATGATGGGCATCATAAAGAACTGCATGACGCTGCTCATGATGACCATCGCGCCGACGTAGGCGTCGCCGCCGTAATTCTGGAGCGAGGAATTGAAGGTGACCTGCACAAGGCTTTCGGTGCTCTGCATGATGAAGGGGGAAAGCCCGAGCGCCAGCACCGGTCCCGCGACCTTGGGGCTCACGCGGAAGTTGCGCGCCCGCAAACGCAGGTTGGAGCGCTTGGAGGAGATGAACAGGAGCACCCACACCGCGGAGACCGTCTGGGAGAGGATGGTGGCGAGCGCCGCGCCCCGCACGCCCATATCCAGCGCGAAGATGAAGATGGGGTCGAGGACGATGTTGAGCGCCGCGCCGATGCAGACGGTGAGCATGGCGGTCTTGGCAAAGCCCTGCGCCGAGACGAACTGGTTCATCCCCAGCGCGATCTGCACGCTGATCGTGCCGATCAGGTAGATCTCCAGGTAGCTGTCCGCGTAGGGCAGCGTGTCGGGGCTCGCGCCGAAGAGGTTCAGGAGCGGCGTCTTGAAGATCATCAGCACCACGGTCAGCAGGACCGCGACGCCCACGAGCATGGTAAAGCAGTTGCCCATCAGCTCCTCCGCCTTGTCGCGCCTGCCCTCGCCCATCTTGATCGAGGCGAGCGGCGCGCCGCCGTACCCGACCAGCGCCGCGAACGCCGAAATGACCATGATGATCGGGAACGCCAGCCCCACGCCGGTCAGCGCGACCGTGCCGTTCCCGGGCATCCGCCCGATGTACATCCGGTCGACCACGTTGTAAAGTGCGTTGATCACCTGCGCCGCGATCGCCGGCGCGGAAAGCGATAAGATCAGTTTTGGAATGTTTTCATTGGCAAATCGGTAGTCCATATCCTGCTTCATGGCGGACTCCCACTCCCCCTCTGTCGTTCATATTTAAAAGACCATCATAGCGCAAGAATATGAACAAACTGTGTCCTCACTGTGGCCGGGATTGTGAACAAAAGATGACCGGATGCGACGTTGTACCGGCCGGGGACGCGTGTTATAATAAATGCAAAGGGGGCGCTGCCGATGAAATCCTACCGCAAGGAGCTGCATTTCCGCCTGCCCGCCCGGCGCGGGCTCGTCAACATCACGCCGCAGGTTGAGGAGGCGCTGCGGGAGAGCGGGATCAAAGAGGGCCTGCTGCTCGCAAACGCGATGAACATCACGGCAAGCGTCTTCGTCAACGACGATGAAAGCGGGCTGCACCACGACTATGAGGTGTGGCTGGAAAAGCTCGCGCCCGAAAAGCCCTACGCCCAGTACCGCCACAACGGCTGCGAGGACAACGCCGACGCGCACCTCAAGCGGACGGTCATGGGCCGGGAAACGGTCGTGGCCGTGACGGACGGCAGGCTCGATTTCGGGACGTGGGAACAGATCTTCTATTTTGAATTCGACGGCAAACGCGACAAGCGGGTGCTGATCAAGATCATCGGGGAGTGAGGATATGACCGACCTGGAGGCCGTCGAGCGGCGGATTTCCCGCCGCAGCTATCTGGAGACGCCGCTGGAGCCCTTTACCTCGGGCGCGCTGCTCACGCTGGTGGGGGAATACAACCGGCGCGCCGGGCTGCGCGTCGAGCTTGTCCGGGAGGGCGCGGAGGCGTTCCGGGGCTTTCGCCGCAGCTACGGCATGTTCTCGGGCGTGAACAGCTATTTCGCGATGGCGGGCAGGCGCGCGGACCTCTGCCTGCGGGAGAAGGTGGGCTACTGGGGGGAGAAGCTCGTCCTGGAGGCCACCAGGCTCGGGCTCGGCACCTGCTGGGTGGGCGGCACCTTTGACCGGGCGGCCTGCCCCTGCCGCCTGCTCCCCGACGAGGAGCTCGTCTGCGTGATTACGGTCGGGCATGTGTCCGCGGAGCTTGGCGGGAAGGAGCGGTTCATCTACCGGATGGTCCACCGCTCGACCAAGCCGCTGGAGGCGCTCTACGACGCGGGCGGGGAGACGCCGCCCGACTGGTTCGCGGCGGGGATGCGCGCCGTCCGGCGCGCGCCCTCCGCCCTCAACCGGCAGCCGGTCCGCTTTGTCTGGCGGGACGGCGCGGTCAGCGCGTCGGTCCCCGACTACGCCTCCCAGGCGGTCGACCTCGGCATCGCGAAGCTGCATTTCGAGATCGGCGCGGGCGGCGGAAGCTGGAAGCCGGGCAGCGGCGGCGCGTACCTGCGCGGAGGGGAGGCGGGGACGGATGCTCTGTGAATACACGCTCCAGACGGGGCGGCAGGGCTTTAACAACGTGACCGGGCGGGTGTGCGAGGCGGTCGAGGCCTGCGGCGTCACCGACGGGGCCTGCCTCGTCTACTGCCCGCACACGACCGCGGGGATCACCGTCAACGAGAACAGCGATCCCGACGTCGTGTCCGACATGCTGCTCGGGCTTGAGCGGGCCTACCCCGACCGGCCGGAGTTTCGCCACGCGGAGGGCAACTCCGCCGCCCATCTCAGGGCGAGCGCGGTGGGCCCGGGGGTGCTGCTCCCGGTCGAAAACGGGCGGCCGGTGCTCGGCGTGTGGCAGGCGGTCTACTTCTGCGAGTTCGACGGCCCGCGCACCCGGCGGTTCTACGTGAAACTGCTCTGAAAAAAGAACACGGCCCGCCGCGGATGCAGCTGCATCCGCGGCGGGCCTTTCGTTTGCGTTTGATCAGGCGTGGGTTTTGAGGCGCGCGTATTTCTCCCGGGTGGCGATGCCGCCGCGGATGTGGCGCTCCGACTTGTTGCGGTCGAGCACCTCCTTGACCTGCGCGTATACCAGCGGGTTGATCTTTTTGAGCCGGTCGGTTACGTCCTTATGTACCGTCGATTTCGATATATGAAATTCCTTGGCGGTAGCCCGTACGGTGGTATTGTTGTCAATGATATAGTGGGCGAACGTGATCGCGCGCTCCTCCGGCAAACCTTTCAAAGCGAAACCTCCCCTGCGTTCTGTCTACTAATCTATATGCGGCTGTATTTTGTAAAAGAACGCGGGCGTGCGGCGAAAAAGCCGCGTTTTTCCGGGGCAGGCTGCATGAAAATTTGCTTTTCGATCAATAATTCCTTCGGCATGGCGTAAAATAATCCACAGGCGCCGCGCTGACGCGCGCGGCCGGCGGGGAAATTGTGCACGTCACCTAAAAGGGGCCGGATATGTTTAGGTATCCTGCTATTTTTCATCAAATGCTCTTGCACTTTTTTTCCAGAGAGGATATATTGAAAGCGTCAACTGGAAACGTTTCCGGTAGCGTTACCGGAAACGTTTCGGCAAACATTTGCAGCCTATGGTTTGATCCGTACACACAACCGATAACAGGAGGAAACCAGAATGAAAAAATTATTGGCACTGATCCTTGCGATTGCGATGCTCGCCACGCTGGCGGCCTGCGGCTCCACCGGCGGCACCGGCACGCCGAGCACCCCCGCGGCCGACCCCAGCGGCACGACCTCGGGCGACCAGGCCACCCAGCCTGCCGCGGGCGGCGAGCTCTACTACCTCAACTTCAAGCCCGAGATCGCCCCGGTCTATGACGAGATCGCCGCGGCCTACGAGGCGGAGACGGGCGTCAAGCTGCACGTCGTGACCGCCGCGTCGGGCACCTACGAGCAGACCCTCAAATCCGAGATCGCCAAGGCGGACGCCCCCGTCCTCTTCCAGATCAACGGCCCCAAGGGCTACGCCAACTGGAAGGACTACTGCGCCGACCTCTCGGGCACCGAGCTCTACCAGCACCTGACCGATAAGGGCCTGGCCATCACCGACGGCGACAAGGTCGTCGGCATCCCCTACGTGGTCGAGGGCTACGGCATCATCTACAACAACGCGATCATGGAGAAGTATTTCGCCCTCGACGGCGCGAAGGCCAAGTCGATGGATGAGATCCGCAGCTTCCAGAAGCTCAAGGAGGTCGTCGAGGACATGACCGCCAAGAAGGACCAGCTCGGCATCAAGGGCGTCTTCGCCTCCACCTCCCTCAAGCCCGGCGAGGACTGGCGCTGGCAGACCCACCTGGCCAACCTGCCGGTCCACTATGAGTTCGAGGCCAACAACGTCGACCTCTCGACCGACGCCACCAAGGAGATCACCTTCCAGTACAGCGACAACTACAAGAACATCTTCGACCTCTATCTGAACAACTCGACCGTCGATCCCAAGCTGCTCGGCAGCAAGCAGGTTGCCGACTCGATGGCGGAATTCGCGCTCGGACAGTGCGCGATGGTCCAGAACGGCAACTGGGCGTGGAGCCAGATCGCCGAGGTCGAGGGCAACACCGTCAAGGAGGAGGACATCAAGTTTATGCCGATCTACATCGGCGTGGACGGCGAGGAGTCCCAGGGAATCTGCGTCGGCACCGAAAACTTCTTTGCGATCAACAGCCAGGCTCCCGCCGAAAAGCAGAAGCTGGCCGCCGACTTCATCTACTGGCTCTATTCCTCCGACACGGGCAAGGATTTCGTCACCAACAAGCTCGGCTTCATCGCCCCGTTCGACACCTTTGCCGAGGATGAGCGCCCGACCGACCCGCTCGCCAGGGAAGTCAGCGCCTGGATGAGCAAGGAGGGCGTCTCCTCCGTGCCGTGGAGCGCGTTCCTCGTCTTCCCGAGCCAGACCTTCAAAGACGACTTCGGCGCCGCGCTGCTCCAGTATGCGCAGGGCACCAAGACGTGGGACGACGTCAAGACGCTGGTCGTCGACGAGTGGAAGGCTGAAAGCAACCTGTAACAGCGGGCGCTGTCCCATCCGCTGATCTTCCCGCCGTCCCGCACCCCGCGGTGCGGGACGGCATTTGTTATCCGACAGGAGGGGATGTCATGTCAAAAACGCTGAGAAAGTATTTCGCCTTCTTCGCGCTGCCGACGTTCATCGCGTTCGCCATCTCGTTTCTCATCCCGTTCGTGATGGGCGTCTACCTCTCGTTTACCGAGTTTACAACGGTGACCAACACCCAGTGGGTGGGGCTTGCCAACTACGTCAAGGCGTTTACCGGCAGCAGAGACTTCCTCAACGCCCTGTGGTTCACCGTAAAATTCACCGTCGTTTCGGTGATCACCATCAACCTGCTCTCCTTCGCGCTCGCCATGCTGCTCACCCGCGCGATGAAGGGCACCAACCTCTTCCGCACCGTCTTTTTCATGCCCAACCTCATCGGCGGCATCGTGCTCGGCTATATCTGGCAGATCATCATCAACGGCTTTCTGCTCCGCTTCGGGGTGGACATCACCTTCTCGGCCAAATACGGCTTCTGGGGGCTGGTCGTGCTGATGAACTGGCAGCTTGTGGGCTATATGATGGTCATCTACATCGCGGGCATCCAGAACATTTCGGGCGAGCTCACCGAGGCGGCGGCCATCGACGGCGCGTCGGGCTGGCAGTCGCTCATCCACGTCACGATCCCCAACGTGATGCCCTCGATCACCATCTGCACCTTCCTCACCCTCACAAACTCCTTCAAGCTCTTTGACCAGAACTTCGCCCTCACCGGCGGTGCGCCGGCCAAGGAGACCCAGATGCTCGCGCTCGACATCTATAATACCTTCTACGGGCGCGTCGGCTTCGAGGGGGTCGGCCAGGCCAAGGCGACCGTCTTCTTCATCGTCGTCGGCGTGATCGCCTTTACCCAGCTCATGCTCACCCGCCGGAAGGAGGTCGAGAACTGATGGCAGTCAAACGCAGGTTCGCAAACGCGGCCATCTTCATCCTGCTGCTCATCCTCGCGCTGCTGGTGCTTGCGCCCATCCTGGTCGTGCTGATGAACTCCTTCAAGGGGCAGTTCTTCATCTCCGACGCGCCCTTCAAGCTCCCGACCCTCACCGAGACCGCCGACGGCCCCGCCACCTTTGTGGGATTCAAAAACTACCTGAGCGGCATCGAGAAGGCGGGCTTCCTCTCGGCGTTCGGCTACTCCCTCTTCATTACCGTCTTTTCGGTGGGGGCGATCATCCTCTTCACCGCGATGACCGCCTGGTACATCATCCGCTCGAAGGGGAAGTTTTCCGGTGCGCTCTATTACCTCTTCGTCTTCAGCATGATCGTCCCCTTCCAGATGGTCATGTTCCCGATGTCCAAGGTCGCCAACATGCTCCACCTCGATAACCCCGTGGGCATCATCGTCATCTACCTCGGCTTCGGCGCGGGGCTTTCGGTCTTCATGTTCAGCGGCTTCGTCAAATCGATCCCGCTCGAAATCGAGGAGGCCGCGATGATCGACGGCTGCAACCCCCTCCAGACCTTCTTCCTCGTGGTCTTCCCCATCCTCCGGCCCACCGCGATCACCGTCGCGATCCTCAACGCCATGTGGATCTGGAACGACTACCTGCTGCCCTACCTCGTCATCGGCAACAAGTACCGCACCATCCCCATCGCGGTCCAGTATCTGCAGGGCGGCTACGGCTCCCGCGACATGGGCGCGCTGATGGCGGTGCTCGTGCTGTCGATCATCCCGATCATCATCTTCTATCTCATCTGCCAAAAATATATCATCAAGGGCGTTGTCGCGGGCGCGGTAAAGGGGTAGAATAGGAATCAGCGAAACGACGTGTGAAGGGAGGCCGGCGACGTGACGATCAAGGACATTGCCAGGGAATCGGGGTACGCGGTGAGCACCGTCTCCCGCGCGCTCAACGACCACCCCGACGTCAGCGCCGAAACCAAGGCGCGCATCCAGGCGGTCATCGACGCGCATGGCTTTATTCCCAACAACAACGCCAAGCACCTCAAGCAGACGGCCACCAAGAGCATCGCGATCGTCGTGAAGGGCACCTCCAACATGCTCTTCGCCCCTATCGTCGAGCGGATGCAGGACCTCATCAAATCCGCGGGCTACACCGACGTGGTCTACTACCTCGACGAGGATTCGGACGAGGTGCGCCACGCGCTGCTCCTCTGCCGGGAGCAGAAGCCCCTGGGGCTCCTTTTCCTCGGCGGGAACCTCTCCTATTTCCGCGAGAACTTCAGCCGCATCCGCGTCCCCAGCGTGCTCGTCACCAACCCGGGCGGGGCGCTCGGCTTTCCGAACCTGTCGAGCGTGTCGACCGACGACGCGGCCGCGGCGGGCCGCGCGGTCGATTACCTGATCGACCGCGGACACACGAGGATCGGCGTGATCGGCGGAGACGTCGGGCGCTCCTATACGAGCCAGCTCCGCCTCGAGGGGTGCCTGCGCAGCTTCGCGGCGCGCGGGGTCTCCTTCGAGCCGGAAAAGCAGTACGAGAAGGCGCGCTTCGCCTACGCGAGCGCCTACCGCGCGATGGGCCGGCTGCTCGACCGGGCGCCCGGGCTCACCGCCGTCTTCGCGATGAGCGACGTGATGGCCGTGGGCGCCGTCCGCGCCCTCCGCGACCGGGGGCTAGAGGTCCCGCGCGACCTTTCGGTCGTCGGGTTCGACGGCGTGGAGCTGGCGGAATACTACAATCCCAAGCTCGCCACCGTCAAGCAGTCGCAGGAGCGGCTGGCGGTGCGCGGCGTGGAGATCCTCATCAACAGCATCGAGAACGGCGGCGACGCCGTCCACGAGACCGCCCCCTTCGAGCTCATCGAGGGGGAGAGCGTCCGGACGCTCTGACCGGGCGAAAGCAATCCACCAAACGGAGGCGGAACGATTGAACATCCGAAAACAAAAGCCCATGCGCCGCGGCGCGGGCGTCCTGCTGCCGGTGACGAGCCTGCCCTCCCCATACGGGATCGGCACCTTCGGCCGCGCGGCCTACGCGTTCGTCGACTTTCTGCGCGACGCCGGCCAGCGCTACTGGCAGGTGCTGCCGCTCGGGCCGACCAGCTATGGCGACAGCCCCTACCAGAGCTTTTCTGCCTTCGCGGGCAACCCCTATTTCATCGACCTCGACCTGCTCGAGCGGGAGGGGCTGCTGACCGGGGCGGAGATCTCCGCCTGCGGCTGGGGGGACGACCCCGCCGCGGTCGACTACGCCAGGATCTACAGGCACCGCTTCACCGTGCTGCACGCCGCCTTCCGGCGCAGCCGCCACGCGGATACCCCCGCCTACCGGGAGTTCTGCGCGGAAAACGCCGTCTGGCTGGAGGACTACAGCCTCTATATGGCGGTCAAGATGCACTTCGGCGGGCACGAGTGGCTCCGGTGGCCGGAGGACATCCGCATGCGGGAGCCGGAGGCCCTCGCGCGCTGCGCGCGGGAGCTCGCGGAGGAAATCGACTTCTGGAAGTTCTGCCAGTTCAAGTTCTTCGAGCAGTGGCGGGCGCTCAAATCCTACGCCAACGGGCTCGGCGTCGAGATCATCGGGGACATTCCCATCTATGTCGCGCTCGACAGCGCCGACGTGTGGGCGCATCCCGAGCAGTTCCAGCTCGACGGGCAGCGCCGCCCCAGCAGGGTGGCGGGAGTGCCGCCCGACATGTTTTCCTCCGACGGCCAGCTGTGGGGCAACCCGCTCTACGACTGGGAGCGGATGGCGCGGGAGGACTACGCCTGGTGGAAGCTGCGGATGAAGTTCTCCTCCGAGCTCTACGACGTCGTGCGCATCGACCACTTCGTGGGCATCGCCCACTACTATTCGATCCCCGCCGGGGACGACACCGCCAAAAACGGCGTGTGGGTCGACGGACCGGGCGAGGGGCTTATCGCGGCGATCTCCAGCGTCATGGGGGGCAAGCGGGTCATCGCCGAGGACCTGGGCATCGTCATCCCCGAGGTCGGCCGCATGCTCAAACGGAGCGGCTATCCCGGCATGAAGCTCATGCAGTTCGGGTTCGATTCCGGCCCGGACAACGAATACCTCCCCTGCCATTACGACAAAAACGTCGTCGTCTACGGCGGCACCCACGACAACGAGACGCTGGCGGGCTTTTTCGCCCACCAGCCGCGCGGGGTGCTGCGGTTCGCGCGCGCCTACCTGGGCGTGCGCACCAGCCGGGAGATCCCGTGGGCGCTCATCCGCGCGGGCTACGCAAGCAGCGCGGACACCGCCGTCTTCCAGATGCAGGACCTGCTCGGGCTCGGCAACGAGGCCCGCATGAACACCCCCTCGACGATCGGGGAAAACTGGCGCTGGCGGCTCGCCGAGGGGCAGCTCACGTCCGGGACCGCGCGCAAACTCCGGGAGCTCGCCGAGCTCTACGGGCGATAACAGGAGGAACCGTATGGACCGTTTTGAAGAAAAGATCGGCGAGCTTCTGCGGCTCGACTTCGGCGTGACGCCGGACGGGGCGGACGCGAAGCAGCTTTACACGGCGGTGTCGCAGGCCGCGATGGATTTCCTGCGCGACGGCTGGAAAAAGCCCGCGGGCAAAAAGCGCGCCTGCTATTTTTCGGCCGAGTTTCTGATGGGGCGGCTGGTGAACAGCAACCTCATGAACCTCGGCCTGCTCGAAGAAGCGGACCGCTGGCTGAAGGCGCACGGCAGGAGCGTGGCCGACTTCGAGCAGATCGAGGACGACGCGCTCGGCAACGGCGGACTGGGCAGACTCGCGGCCTGCTTCCTCGACTCCGCCGCGACCCACGGCATCCCGCTCGACGGCTACGGCATCCGCTACCGCTACGGGCTCTTCCGCCAGTATTTCGAGGACGGCTTCCAGCGGGAGCGCGCCGACGACTGGCTGCGCTTCGGCGACCCGTGGAGCGTGCGCCGGGAGGAGGACGCGGTCGAGGTGCGCTTCGCCGACCAGACGGTGCGCGCCGTGCCCTACGACATGCCGGTGATCGGCTACGGCGGAAAGACGATCAACACCCTGCGCCTCTGGCAGTCGGAACCTCTCTCCGCCTTCGATTTCGACCTCTTCAACCGCCAGGAGTACGACCGCGCGGTCGCCGAAAAGAACCGCGCCGAGGAGATCTCCTACGTCCTCTACCCCAACGACGACACCGACGCGGGCAAGCGCCTGCGCTTGAAGCAGCAGTATTTCTTCTCCTCCGCGTCGCTCCAGAGCATCCTGCGGGAGTATCTCGGGCGGCACGGGGAGGATTTCTCCGCCTTCGCGGACGAATACGCCGTCCAGCTCAACGACACCCACCCCACCGTATCGATCCCCGAGCTGCTCCGCCTGCTGATGGAGGAGCACGGCCTCTGCTACGACGAGGCGTTCTCCATCGCGCAGCGGGTCTTCGCCTACACCAACCACACGATCATGGCCGAGGCGCTCGAAAAATGGGACGTGGGGCTCTTCCTCTCGGTCATCCCCGAGGTCTACCCCTATGTCGTCATGCTGCAAAACGGCCTCAAGCAGGCCCTCCACAACAAGGGGATCAACGGCGCGGACCAGATCCCCTACTACCTCGTCGACGACGGCCGGATCCACATGGCCCGCATGGCGATCTTCGCCGCCCATTCGACCAACGGCGTCGCGCGCATCCACACCGAGATTCTGAAGGAGACGGCGCTTCGGGAGTGGTACGCCGTCTGGCCCGAGCGGTTCAACAACAAGACGAACGGCATCACCCAGCGCCGCTGGCTCGCGCTCTGCAACCCCGAGCTGTCCGGATTCATCACCGAGCGGATCGGGGACGGCTGGGTCACCGAGCTCGACGAGCTCAAAAAGCTCGCGCCCTATGCGGACGACGAGCGCGCCCGCGAGCGGTTCCTCGCAATCAAGCGGGAGAAAAAATGCCAGCTCGCCGCATATGTGAAGGCGCGCGAGGGGGTGGAGCTGAACCCGGATTTCCTCTTCGACATCCAGGTCAAGCGGCTGCACGAGTATAAGCGCCAGCTCCTCAACGCGTTCTCCATCCTGGACATCTACTTCGCCCTCAAGGACGGGCGGCTCACCGATTTCTATCCGACCGTCTTCCTCTTCGGCGCGAAGGCCGCGCCCGGCTACTACCGCGCCAAGGGGATCATCAAGTATCTGAACGAGATCGCGAAGCGGGTGAACGGCGACCCGGACATGAAGGGCCGCATGCAGGTGGTCTTTGTGCAGAACTACGACGTCTCCTACGCCGAAAAGCTCATCCCCGCCGCCGACGTCTCCGAGCAGATCTCCACCGCCGGCACCGAGGCGAGCGGCACCAGCAACATGAAGTTCATGCTGAACGGCGCCGTCACCCTCGGCACCCTCGACGGCGCGAACATCGAGATCGTCGAACAGGCGGGCGCGGAAAACAACTTCATCTTCGGCGCGACCGTCGATGAGATCGCTTCCGCCGCGTCCACCTACGACCCGAAGGCGCTCTGCCGCGACAACCCCCGCGTCAGGCGGGTGGTGGACACCCTCGTGGACGGTACCTTCTCGGACGGCGGCACCGGCATGTTCCGCGAGCTCTACGACTCGCTCATGACCGGCGCGAGCTGGCACCGCCCCGACCAGTATTACCTGCTGCTCGACTTCGAGAGCTACTGCGACGCCAAGCTGCGCGTCAACCGCGCCTACCGCGACCGCGCTTCCTTCGCCCGCAAATGCCTCCTCAACACCGCCAACGCCGGCAAATTCTCCTCCGACCGCACCATCCGCGAATACGCGCGGGAGATTTGGGGCGTTTGAGTTCGGGGAGACGGAAAAGAAAAGGCCGCCCGCAAGGGCGGCTTTCTTTTTTGCCGCTTTTGAAAAAGCGGCGCAAAACGTTTGACGCAGGCAAAACGCCGCCCATCGGCGAAGGCGCCTCCCGTGAGGCGGGGCCACGGGACGCGGCCGCGGGAAGAATCCGCGGAGGGCCTGAACCAAAAGTTCTTTGTCCGCTTTCTTTCAAGAAAGCGGGAAAAGGAAAAGCCGCCCATGCGGGCGGCCTTTCTTTTTTTACGCCCTCTCGAGGTTCTGCGAGCGGGCGGGGCCGACGCCCACCATTTTGATGGGGCATTCGCACAGACGCTCGAGCTCGGCGATGTAGCGCTTGCAGGAGGCGGGCAGCTCGTCGAAGGAGCGGCAGCCGGAGAGGTCGCCGTCGAAGCCCTCGAGCTCCTCGTAGACGGGCAGGCACTCGGCGAGCTCGTCGATCGTGGGCGGGAAGTCGCGGATGACGGTGCCGTCCGCCTTCCTGTAGGCGGTGCAGACCTTGAGCGGCCCCATGCCCGAGAGGGTGTCGATCTTGTTGATGGCGAGCGCGGTCAGGCCGTTGACGCGGACCGAATGGCGCATGATGACCGCGTCGAACCAGCCGCAGCGGCGGGGCCGTCCGGTGACGGTGCCGAACTCGTGGCCGCGGTTGCGCAGCTCGTCGCCGGTCGCGTCGAGCAGCTCGGTGGGGAAGGGACCCGCGCCCACGCGGGTGGTGTACGCCTTGGCCGCGCCGACGACCTCGTCGATGAGGGTGGGGCCGACGCCGCTGCCGACGCAGACGCCCCCCGAGACGGGGTGGGAGCTGGTGACAAAGGGGTAGGTGCCGAAATCGATGTCGAGCAGGGTGCCCTGCGCGCCCTCGAAGAGCACCTCCTTGTTTTCCCGGACCGCGTTGTAGGCGAGCACCGACACGTCCGCGACATACTGCCGCAGGCGGTCGCCGTAAGCGGTATACTCCTCGATGACCGCGTCGAGGTCGAGCGGTTCGGCGCGGTAGAAGTCGGTGAGCAGGCGGTTTTTGATTTCGCCCGCGAGCCGCGCCTTTTCCGCGAACACCTCCGGGTGCACGAGGTCGTAGATGCGGATTCCCGAACGCTCCGCCTTGTCCATATAGCAGGGGCCGATGCCCTTGTTGGTGGTGCCGATCATCGCGCTGCCGCGCATTTTTTCGCTCAGCCCGTCGAGCAGCAGGTGCCAGGGCATGATGACGTGGGCGCGCGGGTCGATGCGCAGGTTTTTGCAGGAGACGCCGCGCGCCTCCAGCCCGTCGATCTCCCCGAGGATGCCCTTGGGGTTGATGACCACGCCGCTGCCCAGCAGGCAGAGGGTATCCGGATAGAGGATGCCCGAGGGGATGAGCTGCAATTTATAGACCTCGCCGCCGTTCTCCACCGTGTGCCCGGCGTTGTTGCCCCCCTGCGAGCGCACCACGACATCGGCGCGCGAGGCGAGAATATCGATGATTTTTCCCTTGCCCTCGTCGCCCCACTGGACGCCGACAACCACTCTAGCTGGCATCGAAAAGCCCCCATCCTAATATTTTCCAGAAAAAGGATTCTGTTAGACCACTGGTTAGTATAGCAAATTTCGCGCGGAAATGCAATTGCCGCATAAAATTTTGTTTGGTGCAAAAGCTAACTGCGAGATTCTTTGTGAAATGAGGGATTTTTTCATGAAAATGACGCCCGAAGAATACGGCAGGATGGCGAAAAAGGCTTCCCCCGGCTCGCCCTTTCCCAAAAACTGCCTCCTGGCGTTTTTAATCGGCGGGCTGATCTGCACGCTGGGGCAGGTCTGCATCGAGCTCTACCAATACGCGGGGCTGGAGCAGGAGGTCGCCTCGACCGCCGCGTCGGTGACGCTGGTGTTTTTGGCGGTGCTGCTCTCCGGCTTCGGCGTATATGACAACATCGCCAAATATGCCGGCGCGGGCACCCTCGTGCCGATCACCGGCTTTGCGAACGCGGTCGCCTCGCCGGCGCTCGAATTCAAAAGCGAGGGCCTCGTGCTGGGGCTGGGCGCCAAGATGTTCATCATCGCGGGCCCGGTCATCGTCTACGGCACCGCGGCAAGCGTCGTCTACGGCCTGATCATCTACCTGTTCAGGTTATATTAGGAGGGTGTCACATGGCTAAACGCAAGGGAAAATACACGGTGGTCTTCGACGATCCGCCGGGCGTGCGGGAGTCGGCGGCCGTCGGCTCCAAGAAGGAGTCCGAGGGCCCGCTCGCGCAGGCGTTCGACGTGATCAACGAGGACAGCTATTTCGGGGAGAAAACGTGGGAAAAGGCGGAGAGCCGCATGCAGGAGACGGCGATCAACAAGGCGCTTGAAAAAGCGCAGCTCTCCTCGGCGGACATCGACTGCATCTTCGCGGGCGACCTGCTCAATCAGTGCGTCGGCTCCACCTACGGCATCCGCGCGCTGGGCATGCCCTTCATCGGATTGTTCGGCGCCTGCTCGACGATGGCCGAAAGCCTCGCCGTCTCCTCCGTCTTCCTCGAGGCGGGCGCGGTCACGCGGGCGGTCGCCTGCACCTCGTCCCACTTCTGCTCGGCGGAACGGCAGTTCCGCCTGCCGCTCGAATACGGCGGCCAGCGCACCCCCACCGCCCAGTGGACGGCGACCGCCGCCGGCGCCGCCGTCCTGGAAAAGGGCGAGGTCGGGCCGTTCGTCCGGGCCGTGACGATCGGCACGATCGAGGACCTCGGCATCACCGACGCGAACAACATGGGCGCGGCCATGGCTCCCGCCGCCGCCATGACCCTCAAGCACTTCTTTGAGGACACGGGGACCAACCCCTCCAACTACGACCTGATCATCACGGGGGACCTCGGCAAGGTGGGCACCGACCTGCTGCGCGAGCTGACGCTCAAGGACGGCTACGACCTCGAGCACCACCACACCGACTGCGGCCTGATGCTCTACGACCTCGAAAAGCAGGACGTGCACGCGGGCGCGAGCGGCTGCGGATGCAGCGCTTCGGTCATGTGCGGACACATCCTGCCGCTCATCCGCAGGGGAACCCTGAACGAGATCCTGTTCGTCGCGACGGGCGCGCTCATGAGCCCCACCGTCGTGCAGCAGGGGGAGAGCATCGCGTCGATCGCGCACCTCGTCTACCTCTCCTCCAAAAAGACGGGAGGGCGCGTGTAATGGAACTGTTTATGACCCTGCTCAAGGCGTTTCTGGTGGGCGGCGTCCTCTGCGCCATCGGCCAGATCTTCATCGATTACACCAAGCTGACCCCCGCGCGCATCCTCACCGGATATGTGGTCGCGGGCGTGGTGCTCGGCGGAATCGGACTCTATCCCAAGCTGATCGAGTTCGCGGGCGCGGGCGCCTCGGTGCCGCTGCTCGGCTTCGGAAGCCTGCTCGCCAAGGGCGTCAAAAAGGCCATCCAGGCCGACGGGCTGCTCGGCGTGCTGACCGGCGGCCTCACCTCGGCCGCCGCGGGCATCACCGCCGCGCTCTTCTTCTCGCTCATCGTCGCACTGATCTTCAAGCCCAAGGACAAGGGCTGACAAAGGCGCGCCGCAAATTTTGCGGCGCGCCTTTTTGCGGCTTTTGTCCCGGACCCGCGCGGCGCCGGAAAACGGGTTGCGCTCTTTGCCGAAGGGAGATAGAATAGAGGCGGAGGATTCACGCGGATGGATGGGAGGGACGAACATGAAGCGGATCGGAATCCTGATCGCCTGCCTGCTGGCGCTCGCCTGCTGCGCGCCCGCCCCGGCTGAAACCGTCCCGGCCGCCGGGGAAGGCGTGGCGGCGGACCCGTGGGAGATTCCCGCGGACAACCCGATCGACGCGGCGATCCCGGTCCCCCGGGCGGACGGGGATAACGGACCGGAACTCCTCGCGGCGCGGCTCCGGCTGGCGGACGCGTGGCGCGGCGAGATGGTCCACGCCTACCGAACCCTGCGGGAGCTGCTGCCGGACGACCGGGCCGGGGCGCTGATGGAGGCGCAGTATGGGTTTGAAGCCTACCTGCCCGGGGCAGTGGAGGTCTACGCCGCGGCGTACGACCCGCAGCGAGAACCCGGCGAATCCGCGGCGGCCGCCGGCTACGAGGCGGAGCTCTGCCGGCGGCGTGTGGCGGAGCTGGCCGCGCAGGTCCAACGGCTGACGGGCGCGCCCTACGCGTTCCGTTACCCCGGGACGGAGGAGACCGTTTTGAACGCGCGGGGCCTGCCCGTGACCTATACGCGGGAGGACTTCGCCCTCGTCCGGGAGACCAACGACGCGTTGGACCCGGCCGGGCTGGCCCAGAGCCTCAAAAGCTATTACTGGACCGAGGGGGACCGGGGCTTTCTGGGGATCGACGAGACGGCCGGGCGGCTCGAAAATTATTTGGAGATCGTGCTGCGGGAACAGCGGGACCCGGAGAAGGGAATCCCCGGGCTGACGGACGAGGTGGTCTACCGGGCGGCGGTGTCCAACGCGCCGGACATCTACCCGTTTGCATTCGCGCCGTTTCTCGAGATGATCCCGGGCGGCTCCACCCGCTTTTCCAAGGAGCGCATCACGCAGACCGCCAAGCTCCTCTTCGGCTGGGATTGCGAGATCGATTTTGAAAACCTGGGCGACACGGGGAGATACCCCTTCCATCCCTATTTCGGCGTGGCGACGCTGGAGGGCGGCCTCGTCAAGACGGGGGCGACCCCGGTGGTGACGGCGTATGAGGCCGGAGAGGGGTTCTACGAGGCCGACGTCGTTTTCCTGCACTGGGACACGATGGGGGCGGCGGACTATGTCTATAACGATGGGGAAAAACTCGTCGAGCTGACCGAGGAGGAGGCGAGGGAGGCCTGCCGCGGGCTGCTGCCCGTATACCGGGTCCGCGTGAAGCGGGAGCCCTACGACGGCAATCTCCGCAACGAGAGGCTCTATTTCGTTTCCCTGCTCGGGAAGGACGCCTGACCGCCCGGACGCCGCGGGACAGGCGGGGAGGTGGCAATGCGGCCGCCGTTGTGGTAGAATCAGAGACAGAGGGGGGACGCCTGATGAAACGGGAATTTATGGCGCTGCTGTGCGGGCTGCTCGCCTGCGCGGCGCTGCTTGCGGGCTGCGCGGGCCGGGAGGCGCGGGAGACGGAGCCGGCGCCCGGCGCGGGATCCGGCGAGGCGGCTTCGGAGGAGCCCGCCGAGCGCGGGGAACCCGCGGAACCGTCCGACGGACCGGCGGAAGCGCTTTTGGCGGAGATCGGGGCGGTACGGGACGTGATCCGGCCGATCGCGGCGCAGGTGGAGTCGCCCAACGGCTACGCCGAGCCGACCGGCGGGCAGTACCGCGGGATGGTGGACGCGGCGGCGGCGCTCGGCGTGCCGGTGGTATACGAGGATTTTGACATGGAAAACGGGGAACTGGCCGTCTCCTTCTGCGAGGCCGCCGAAGCCGGGCGGGACGGGACGCTCACCATCTATCGGCTCATCGGCTCCATGCTGAATGCGGAAACCTTCCGCAGCGAGGGCGGGGCCGTGACCCTCACGTCCTCCTACTGGGAATACGGCATGGGGACGGACGCCCCGATCACCTCCGAGCCCGCGCGGGCGCTCGACCAGTTCGAGCTCCAGCCGGGCGGGCACCTCGTCTACAGGCTCGAGGAATACCCCGATGCGCAGATGGGCTTCCGGGTGCTGCCGCTCGGGGAGGAGAACCGCGCGCTCGCCCGGAAATACGTCCTGCCGGTGTGCCACACCCGGTTCGGGGTGACCTCCGCCGACTGGGATGAGACCGACCTGTCGTCGATCCACTGGGAGTGGACCTTCGAGGGCCTTTTGATGGCGCGGACGGGCAGGACGATCATGGACGCCTATCCCGAGCCCTACACGCCGGGGACCGAGTACCCCTACGCGGTGCCGGCGGAGGAGGTGGACGGAACGCTGACCGCCCATTTCCCCGTGACGGCGGAGCAGCTCCACCTTCTCTCCGCCTACGACCCGCAGCGGCAGGTGTACGCGTGGCAGGGCTTCTGGGGCGGCACCGACTTCCGCGTGCCGGAGGTGGTTTCCAAAACCGACAACCCGGACGGGAGCTTTACGCTCTTGGTCGACTTTGTCGGCATGGGCTTTTACGAGACGGGGGAGCGCTGCGAGTTGACCGTCCGCGACCGCGCGGACGGCGGCTGGGAGTATCTCTCCAACCGGCACCACCCGGCGCCTGAGGAGTGAGGAAGGGAACAGAAATGCAGCTACAAAACGTAAACCATATTGGGGAAGAATTCGTCTTGCGCAGCGCGGGGGAGCTGCGCACGCTGCTGCTCGGCGCGGCCGGGGGCGGCCGGAGGCTCTACGTCAACGTCGACCGGGTACCGCCGGGCCGGTGGAGCACCAAGTACCACAGCCATTCCCGGCAGGAGGAATTCTTCCTCCTGCTGCGCGGCAGCGGAACGCTGCGGCTCGGCGGGGAGACGGTCCCGGTCGAGGCGGGAGACTTTTTTGCGAAGCCCGCGGGGATGGGGCTGGCCCACGCGTTCTTCAACTCCGGGACGGAGGAGCTTGAAATTCTCGACGTCGGCACGGTGGAGGATTCGGACGTCTGCGACTACCCCGACGAGGGGGTCCGCCTTGTCAAGGCGGACGGGTCCCGCCGCTGGTTCCGTGGCGGGGAGGAGCTTACCGACTGGTCCTCCGATCCGAACGGGCCGTGACAAAAAAAGAGCCGCCCGGCGGGATTTCCCGCCGGGCGGCTTTTCTGTGGGAATTCTCAGAACACGGGGATGACGGTGCCGCTGTACTTCTCGGTGATGAAGGCGGCGACCTCGTCGCTCTCAAGGGCGGCGACCAGCTTTTTGATGTCGTCGCGGCTTTCGTCGCCGTTGCGCACGGCGATGATGTTCGCGAACTCCTGCGCGGCCTCGGAATCCTTGTCCTCGGTGGTCAGCACCGAGTCGGCGATGCCGGCGCCCACCGCGTAGTTGCCGTTGATGACCGCGAGGTCGACATCGGGCAGCACGTTCGGGAGCTGGGCGGCCTCGAGCTCCTGGAACTTGAGGTTCTTGGTGTTCTCGGTGATGTCGAGCGGGGTGGCCTCAAGGCCGGCGCCCTCGGTCAGCTTGATGTAGCCGAGCTTCTCGAGCAGCAGCAGCGCGCGCGCCTCGTTGGTGGGGTCGTTCGGGACGGCGACCGTCGCGCCGTCGGCCAGCGCGTCGAGGGACGCGGTCTTGCCGGGGTAGACGCCGAGCGGCTCAAAGTGGATCGCCGCGGCGGAGACGAGGTCGGTGCCGTTTTCGGCGTCGAAGTTTTCGAGGTAGGGGAAGTGCTGGAAGTAGTTCGCGTCGATGTCGCCCGCGTCGAGCGCCTTGTTGGGCATGACGTAGTCGGTGAACTCGACGATCTGCAGGTCGATGCCCTGCTCGGCGAGGGCCGGCTTCACCTGCTCGAGGATCTCGGCGTGGGGCGCCGGGGAAGCGCCGACCTTGAGGACGGCCAGTTCGGCGGCGGGCTCGGCGGCGTCCTCAGAGGGAGCGGCCTCGGCGGGGGCTTCGGACGAGGGGGTCCCGGCGGGGGCGGGTTCGCCGCCGCACGCGGCGAGCGAGAAGGCGAGCGTCAGCGCCAGCAGGAGCGCCAGCAGTTTCGCGAGCTTTTTCATATTCATTTCTCCTTTTCAATCAGCAAAAAAATGGGATTTATATCATACCGGGAGCGGCCGCATCCCGGTTGATCACGCAAAAGTTAACGGTTGCGCTTGTCCACCCGGCTGGCCAGGTGGTCGAAGACGATCTGGATGATGCAGACGATGATGACGAGCAGGACGATCGTGATCATCATGACGTCCGCCTGATAGCGGTGGTAGCCGTAGCGGAGCGCCACGTCGCCGAGCCCGCCGCCGCCGACCGCGCCCGCCATGGCGGAGTAGCCGATCAGCGTGATGGTGGTGATCGAGAGCCCCCGGATGAGGGAGGGAACCGCCTCGGGGATCATGACGCGGGTGATGATCTGCCAGTTGGTGGCGCCCATGCACTTGGCGGCCTCGATGACGCCGTTGTCGATCTCGGAGAGCGAGCTTTCCACGAGCCGCGCCACGAAGGGCGCCGCCGCGATGATGAGGGGCACGCAGGCCGCCGCCGGGCCGATCGCCTTGCCGACGATCAGGCGGGTGAGGGGGATGAGGGCGACCATGAGGATGACGAAGGGGAGCGAGCGCAGGATGTTGACGATCCAGCCGAACGCGGAGTTGAAGGCGCGGTTTTCCATGATGCCGCCGCGGTCGGTGACCTTGAGGAGCACCCCCATCGGCAGGCCGAAGACGTAGGCGAAGAGGGTGGCCGCCGCCACCATCAGCAGGGTGATATAGGTGTTTTCCCACAGCAGGGGGCCGTATTTTTGCAGCAGCTCGATCATTTCTTCATCACCTCGTATCCCAGCAGGAGCCTGGTCATGTCGCTCCTGGGGTTCTTGAAGATCTCGGCGGTGTCGCCCCACTCGACGAACTCGGCGGTGTCGATGACCGCGACCTTGTTGCAGATCGCCTTGACCACCGCGATCTCGTGGGTGATGATGACGATCGTGACGTTGAGCTTCCGGTTGATGTTGTGCAGCAGCTCGAGGATGTTCTTGGTGGTCAGGGAGTCGAGCGCGGAGGTCGGCTCGTCGCAGAGCAGCACCTCGGGGCTGGTGGCCAGCGCGCGGGCGATCGCCACCCGCTGCTTCTGCCCGCCCGAGAGCTGGGAGGGGTAGCTTTCCGCCTTTTCCGAGAGGCCCACCAGCTCGAGCAGCTCGTCGACGCGGGCGTTCACCCCGGCCCTGTCGGCGCGCTCGAGCGCGAGCGGGAAGGCCACGTTCTGGCGCACGGTGCGCTGCATGAGCAGGTTGTAGCCCTGGAAGACGACCCCCATCTTGCGGCGGGTGTCGATGAGCTGCTTGCCCGTGAGGGTGGCCAGGTCGACCCCGTCGAGGGTGATCGCGCCCGAGGTGGGCTTTTCGAGGGTCGAGAGGCAGCGCAGCAGGGTGGATTTGCCCGCGCCGCTCATGCCGATGATGCCGAAGATGTCCCCCCGGCCGATTTCGAGGTTGACGTCGTGCAGCGCGACGACCTCGCCCGATTTGTCGTTGAAGATTTTGGTGAGATGGCTGATCTGGATCACAAAGAACCCTCCTGTACTGTAACGCGCCGCCCGGCGAAACTGGTTGACATCCGCGGAAATTCCGATTACACTTTTCTGCGGGGGAACGCCCAATATGGAACCGAAAAAGGAAGTGCTTTTATGAAAGAGGAAAAACAGGGATTCTGGAAGGATTTCAAAGCGTTTATCGCGCGCGGCAACGTCGCGGACATGGCTGTCGGCATCGTCGTCGGCACCGCCTTCACCGCGATCGTCAACTCGCTGGTGCAGGAGGTCATCATGCCGTTCGTGGGCTGGCTGATCGGCGGCGTGAACTTCTCCGACCTGCGCATCGTGCTGGCGCCCGCTTCCGGGGAGATCCCCGAGGTGGCCATCCGCTACGGCAGCTTCTTAAACCAGATCATCAACTTTCTAATCATTTCCTTCACCGTCTTTGTGATGATCCGGCTGCTCGGCAAATTCCGCCGCAAAAAGGAGGAGGCGCCCAAGGCCCCGCCCGCGCCGCCGGCGGATGTGGTCCTGCTGACCGAGATCCGCGACCTGCTCAAGGCGCGGGAGGAAAAATGATCTCCGCCGCCCGCCGGCCCCGGCCCGCGGGCGGTTTGGCGTCCCGGCGGGAACGGTCCGGACGGGCTTTTTTTATTGCATAGCAATAAAAAAAGCCTCCGCCGCATGGACATCCCGTCCAAGGGCGAAAGCGCGTGCTTTCGCGGTACCACCTTGATTCGCCGCCGCCTTGCGGCGGGGGCCTCACCGGCGTCCGGCTCGATACCGACCGCCTGTCACTGTAACGGGTGAACCCGTCGCGAACTAAAAGCTTTCGCCCGCGAGACTCCAAGACCATCTTCAGCCGCTTCCGCCACGCCCCCTTTCACCTGACGGGGCTCTCTGTGGTAGCTTTCGCGGCCTACTCTTCTTTTCAGCGTCTTTCACAATTTTTATAAAAACATTTTGTAGATGCTATTATACCCATTCTTTCGACGTTCGTCAAGGGGTCGGAAAAATTTTCCCGCCGCAAATCCCCGCACGGCGGGATTTCCCCGCGGGCGGCTTGCCAGACGGGGGCGCGCCGTGCTATAAATAGGGTAGCCTGAAAGGGGGAAACGACATGACGGAACGTGAAAAGGTGTTCGCCCGGCTGGAGGAGCTGGGCGTCTCCTATGAGGTCACCGAGCACCCGGCGGTCTTTACGATCGGCGAGATGGATGCGCTCGGCCTCACGGCGAAGGGGGAGGTCTGCAAAAACCTCTTCCTGCGGGACGCGAAGGGCAGGCGGCACTTTCTCGTGGTGGTACCGGGGGAGGCGCGCGCCGACCTGCGCGCGCTTGCCGCACAGCTGGAAAGTTCCAAGCTGAGCTTCGCGTCGGCCGAGCGGCTGGAAAAATACCTCGGCCTCAAACAGGGGGAGGTCACGCCGCTCGGGGTCCTCAACGACGCGGACGCGGCGGTGGAGGTCGTCTTCGACCGGGGGCTCGAACGGTTCCCGTGTCTCGGCGTGCACCCGAACGACAACACGGCGACCGTGTGGCTGTCCCTCGCGGACATCCTGCGGGTGGTGGAAGGAAACGGAAACGAGATCCGCTGGGTGACGCTGTAAAGGAGAAGGATATGATCAGAAACATCGTCTTTGACATGGGAAACGTCCTGATGCGCTGGAACCCGGACTCCTTCCTGCGGGAGTTCTTTTCCGATGAGGAGGACTGCCGCGCGGTGGGCGCGCGGCTCTTCGGCGGGGCGGAGTGGCCCGCGCTCGACGCGGGCGCGATGGAGGAGGACGAGGCGATCGCCCGCGTGCTCCGGGACCTGCCCGAACGGCTGTGGCCGGGGACGGCGCGCCTCTTCCGGGAGTGGCACCTGCACTTCCCGCCCATCCCCGGGGTGAACGCGCTCGCGCGGGAGCTCAAGGGCAGGGGCTACCGCGTCTACCTGCTCTCCAACGCGGGCACGCGGTTCACCGCCTACCGGGAGGCGATCCCCTGCCGTGACTGCTTCGACGGGGAGGTGGTCTCCGCCTTCGTGCGGCAGGTGAAGCCGGACCCCGCGATCTACGAAACGCTGCTCACCCGGTACGGGCTTTCGGCGGCGGAGTGCTTCTTTATCGACGACATGCCCGCCAACATCGCCGCGGCGAAGGACGCCGGCATGGCGGGGTTCGTCTACGGCGGCGACGTCGACGCGCTGCGGCGCGCGCTGCGCGAGGCGGGCGTGGAGATCTAGCGGGACCGCCCGGGAACGGAAAACAGAAAAAGCCTCCCGGCGTTTCCAAGGGAAACGCCGGGAGGCTTTCGATCGTTCTTACGCCTGGAAGAGGCCCTTTTCGACCAGGTCGCCGTTCTCGTCGAATTCGAGCTCGGTCACCTGCGAGCGGGTGTAGCGGATGATGTTGCGCAGCCGCTTGAGGTCGTCCTGGCTGTAGAAGATGTAGGAGGCGCCCTCCTTCTTCGCGCGGCCGGTGCGCCCGATGCGGTGGGTGTAGTACTCGTTTTCGAGCGGGATCTCGTAGTTGACCACCGCGTCGACGTCCTCGACGTCGATGCCGCGCGCGGCCACGTCGGTGGCGACCAGAATTTCGATCTTGCCCGCGCGGAAGTCGGCCATGATCTTGTTGCGCTCCGACTGGCGCATGTCCCCGTTGAGGCAGTCGGCGTTGAAGCCGCGCTCCCGCAGCAGGTTGCTGATGCTGGTGGTCGTGTACTTGGTGTTGCAGAAGACCATGACCCGGTGGTAGTCGTTTTCTTTCAGGATATAGCAGAGGTCGGCCATCTTCTGGCGGCCCACCGTTTCGAGCATGTATTGGCGGATCCTGGGCTGGCTGTCCTGCACCGGCTCGACGGTCAGCTCGACGTTGTCCCGCTGGTAGAGCCAGCCGATGTCCATGACCTCGCGGGAGATGGTGGCGGAGAACATCACCATCTGGCGCTCCTTGGGCAGGCGGTCGAGGATTTTGCAGACGTCCCGGTAGAAGCCCATGTCGAGCATCTCGTCCGCCTCGTCGAGCACCGCGATCTTCACCTGCGTAAGGTTGATCGTGCGGCGGTGCATGTGGTCGAGCATCCGCCCCGGCGTGGCGACGACGATCTGCGCCCCCCGCTTGAGGGCGTTGATCTGTTTATCGATCGGCTGGCCGCCGTAGACGGCCACCACCTTGATGTCGGGCCGGAAATAGGCGAGCTGGCGCAGCTCCTCCACGATCTGGGTGGAGAGCTCGCGGGTCGGGCAGAGGACGATCGCCTGCACCGCGGGCTTTTCGGGGTCGATCTTCTCCATGATCGGGATGCCGAAGGCGCAGGTCTTGCCCGTGCCGGTGGGGGCCTTGGCGATGATCTCCCTGCCCTCCATCATGACCGGGATCGCCTTCTCCTGGATCTCGGTCATCTCGGTGAAGCCCATCCGCTCCACCGCTTTCAACGTCTCTTCCGAAAGATTGAAATCACTGTATTGTGCCATTCCTTTTAACGCTCCTTCATCATAAACCGCTTTATTATATCATAACGGACCCGCATGAGTAAAGGGGATGCGGCCTTTTTTCCCGGCCCGCGCGCCAAAAAGAGGGGTTTTGCGGCGCGCTTTCCCGAAAAGCCGATGCAAATACCGGGGGGACTGTGATATAATAGCTGTGTATAAACCAATTGGATTGGAGATAGCAAGCATGTCAGAATCGGCGGAAATCCTCTGTATCGGGACCGAGATCCTGCTCGGCAACATCGTCAACACCAACTCCCAGGTGCTCTCCCGGGGGCTGGCGGAGCTGGGGGTCAACGTCTACCGCCACACGGCGGTCGGCGACAACCCCGAACGCCTGCGCGAGGCGCTCGACGAGGCGTTCGCGCGCAACGACATCGTCATCACGACGGGCGGTCTCGGCCCCACCTACGACGACCTCAGCAAGGAGACGATCGCCGACTGGTTCGGCCTGCCGCTCGAGATGCACGAGCCGTCGGCGCGCGCCATCGAGGCGTATTTCGGCGGCATGAAGCGCCCGATGTGCCAATCGAACCTCAAGCAGGCGATGATGCCGCGCGGCTGTACCGTGCTGGAAAACCGCAACGGCACCGCGCCGGGCGCGATCATCGAGGGGAAGGGCAAGACGGCGATCATGCTGCCCGGTCCGCCCCGCGAGATGACCCCCATGTTCGAGCGGCAGGTGCTGCCCTATCTGGCGAAGCGCGCCGACCATGTGCTGCGCTCCCACTGCATCTACTTCTTCGGAATCGGCGAGAGCACGCTCGAAAGCCAGCTGCGCGGCGAGATGCAGGCGATGAAAAATCCCACCCTCGCCCCCTACGCCAAGGACGGCGAGGTGATGCTGCGCGTCACCGCCTCGGCTCTGACGGAGGCGGAGGCGGAGCGGCTGATGGAGCCGGTCATCGCCAGCCTCAGGGAGCGGTATCCGCGGTATATCTACGGCGTGGATGTCGACAACCTCCAGACCGCCGCGGTGCGCGCCCTCAAGGACGCGGGGCTCACGGCGGCCGCCGCGGAGAGCTGCACGGGCGGCTACATCGCCAAGCGGCTGACCGACGTGCCGGGCAGCTCGGAGGTGTTCGGCTGCGGCGCGGTCACCTACGCGAACGGGGCCAAGGAGCGCCTGCTCGGCGTGCAGGGCTCGACGCTCGCGCGGTACGGCGCCGTCTCCCCGCAGACCGCGCGGGAGATGGCCGACGGCGTCCGCCGGCTCTCGGGCGCGGACATCGGCGTTTCGACCACCGGCGTCGCCGGGCCGGACGGCGGCACCGACGAAAAGCCGGTCGGGCTCGTCTATGTCGGAATCAGCAGCGAATGGCTGAACGACGTCGTCGAGCTGCGCCTCGGCAGGGGCTTCGACTACGGCGAGCGGGAGTTCATCCGCTATCTCGCCTCCTCCCACGCGCTCGCGCAGATCCTCCGGGCGGCGCAGAGCCGTCCGGAATAAACGGGGCGCCATGCGGACACGGGGCCGGGCGGCGGGATCGCGGGGGCCGCAGGCCCCCGCGCACGGACGCGAAGCGTCCGCGGCCCGCGCTCCGCGCGGGCATCCCGCCGCCGCCCCGCAAAGTCCAGCCGCACCCCATCACCCGGAAAGGGAGGCGTCCGCCATGCCCACGCACATCGTACATACCATCCCGCCCGTCTATAACGCGCGCTCCCGCGTGCTCATCCTCGGGACGATGCCCTCCCCCAAGTCGCGGGAGCAGGGCTTCTATTACGGCCACCCGCAGAACCGCTTCTGGCGGGCGCTCGCCGCGGCGCTGGACGAGCCCGCGCCCCAAACGGTCCCGGAAAAGCGCGCGCTCGCCCTGCGGCGGGGAATCGCGCTGTGGGACGTGCTCGCCTCCTGCGACATCGAGGGCGCGTCGGACGCGAGCATCCAAAACCCCGTCGCCAACGATCTCACGCCGATCCTCGCGGCGGCGGACATCCGCGCCGTCTTTACGACGGGCAGGCGGGCCGCCGGCCTTTACCAAACCCACATCCGGCCGCGCACGGGGCTTTCGGCCCTGGCGCTGCCCTCGCCCAGCCCCGCGAACTGCGCCTGTTCCTTTGAGCGGCTCGTGGAGGCCTACCGGGCGGTACTTGATTATCTGGAGGACTGAATATGAACCGGATTGCCAGCTTCTGCGTCGACCACACCAAACTGGAAAAGGGCCTCTACGTCTCCCGCATCGACGGGGACGTGGTCACCTACGACCTGCGCATGTGCACCCCCAACGCGGGGATCTATCTCGAAAACGGGGCGCTGCACACGATCGAGCACCTCTTCGCCACCTATGTGCGCAACAGCCGCTGGACCGACGGGATCGTCTACGTCGGACCGATGGGCTGCCGCACGGGCTTTTATTTCCTGACCCGCGACAGCATCCCGAAGGAGGAGGTCATCTCCCTGCTGCGGGAGACCTTCCGGTTCATTGCGGGCTTCGAGGGGGAGATCCCCGGCGCGGCGGAGGCCGAGTGCGGCAATTTCCGTGACCACGACCTCGCGGGCGCGAAGGCTGCGGCGGCGGACTACGCGGCGGTGCTCGACGGCTGGACGCCCGAGCGGATGGCGTACCGCGCATGACCGGCCGGGAACTGACCGGCCTCTGCCTCACCTGGCCGGACGCCTATGAGGACTACCCGTTCGGCGACGAGTGGGCGGTCCTGCGCCACCGGGGCACCCACAAGATTTTCGCCATGGTCTTCGAGCGGGAGGGGAAGCTGCTCATGAACCTCAAATGCGAGCCGATGCAGGCGGAATTCTGGCGCAAGGTCCATCCGCAGGTGACGCCCGGCTACCACATGAACAAGACCCACTGGAACACCATCGACGTAAACGGCGGGCTTGAGGAGGAGACGCTGCGCGGGATGATCGACCACAGCTGGGAGCTGACCGCGCCGAGGGAGAGGAGGAAATCCCGGTGACGACGGAAGAATACGCGGCGCTGAAAGAGCGCCTGCGCGCGGTGGCCGATCCCGGCTACCGCGCCTTCCACCAGAAGCTGGTGCCCGAGGTGGAAAACCTGCTCGGCGTGCGCATCCCCGCGCTGCGCCAGCTCGCGCGGGAGCTCGCCCGCGGGGACTGGCGGGGCTACCTCGCCGCCGCCCAAACGGACACCTACGAGGAGACGATGCTCCAGGGGCTCGTGCTCGGGTGCGCGAAAATGGAGCCGGACGAGCTGTTCGGGCGCCTGCGGGAATTCATCCCCAAGATCGGCAACTGGGCGGTGAACGACAGCGTCTGCGCCGGGCTCAAGCTGGTGAAAAAGCACCGGGCGGAGACGCTCGCCTTCCTGCGGCCCTATTTTGCGGGCGGGGCGGAATTCGAGGTTCGCTTCGCGGTGGTCATGCTGATGGACTACTACGTCGACGAGGAGTACATCGGCGAGGTCCTGTCCCTTCTGCGGGCGGTGCGCCACGAGGGGTACTATGTCAAAATGGCGGTCGCGTGGGCGCTGTCCGTCTGCTATGTCAAGTTCCCCGGGCGGACGCTGCCCCTGCTCGAGGGGGAGGCGTTCGACCCGCAGACCCGCCGCATGGCGCTGCAGAAGATCGTGGAATCCAACCGGGTGGACGCCCGGACGAAGGCGGAGATCCGCGCGCTGCGCAAGGCGGTCCGTTAAAAAAGGGCGGAAAAAAGCGGACTGTGCGACACAGCCCGCTTTTTTCGATCTATGTGTGTGTGGAAGAGAGAAGTAAGTCGAGTTTGATCAATTTTGATTATTTTTTAACAAGATTAGTCTATCACATTTTTCAGGAAAAATCAACCCCTTTTTGAAAATTTTTACAATTAAAGGGTTGTTTTACAGTTAATGTCAGGAGATTTTTTACAAGCGGGACGGACAGGAAAATCACTGGGACAATCAGGCATGTTCTACCAAAATTAATATTACAGTTAGAAGATTTTCGACAAAATGCTACAAGGAGGAATTTCAATGACCGGCACGGAAAAACTCCAGGAATTGATCGACAGGAGCGCCAGAATCGTCTTTTTCGGCGGGGCGGGCGTCTCGACCGAAAGCGGCATCCCCGATTTCCGCAGCGTGGACGGGCTCTATAACCAGCAGTACAAATACCCGCCCGAAACGATCATCAGCCACACCTTTTTCACGCGCAGGCCGGAGGAATTCTATGAATTTTACCGCGCCAAGATGCTTGCGCCCGACGCCAAGCCGAACCCCGCGCACCTCAAGCTCGCCGAGATGGAGGCGGCGGGCAGGCTCTCCGCCGTCATCACCCAGAACATCGACGGCCTGCACCAGGCGGCGGGCAGCAGGGAGGTGCTCGAGCTGCACGGGTCGGTCCACCGGAACTACTGCATGGACTGCCGCAGATTTTACGACGCGCGCTTCATCCTCGCGTCGCAGGGGGTGCCCCGGTGCGTCTGCGGGGGCGTGGTCAAGCCCGACGTGGTGCTCTACGAGGAGAGCCTCGACGGCGGCACCCTCGAACGCGCGGTGCGGGAGATCTCCGCCTGCGACCTGCTGATCATCGGCGGCACCTCGCTGGCCGTCTATCCGGCGGCGGGGCTCATCCGCTACTGCGGCGGGAAGATCGCCGTCATCAACAAGTCCGCGACGCCGATGGACGGCCAGGCCGACCTGCTGGTCCAGGAACCGATCGGCCGGGTGCTCGGCTCGATCCGGGTGCGCGCCCCCCGTTAGCGTGGACGCGCCGTCCGGGCAAAAGAACGGCTCCCCCACCGCGCCCGGCGCGGTGGGGGAGCCTTGGTTTATAAAGGCGCGTTATTTCGGCCCGGGGTCCCGCTTTCTCGGGGAGCGGCACCCGTCCGCGTGGGGGCAGCCGGCGCAGCCGCCCCCGCACCTGCCCCGGTGGCGGACCGCGTAGCGCACCGCCAGCACCACGAGCAGCGCGAGCAGGCCGAGAACCAGATAATCGATCGGATGCATGGAAAACTCCTTTCGTCAGACGAACAGCAGGGCGGCGCGGTAGACGAAGAACGCCACCACCCACGCGAGCCCGCTCTGGCAGACCGCCATGGCCGCCGCGTGCCCGCCGCCGAGCTCCCGCTTGACGGCCGCGACGGCCGCGACGCAGGGGGTGTAGAGCAGTGTAAAGGTGAGGAACGCGACGGCCGCCGCGGGGGTGAAGATGCCGGCGAGCGCGGCGGGGAGGGTCGCGGTATTGGTGCCGGTGAGCACGGCCAGCGTGCTGACGACCGCCTCCTTGGCGGAAAAGCCGGTCAGCAGCGCGGTGGAGGCGCGCCAGTCGGTAAAGCCGAGCGGCGCGAAGATGGGCGAAAGGAACCGCCCGAAGGAGGCGAGCATGCTCGCCTCGCCGCCCGCGGCGACCACGTTGAGCCGGGTGTCGAAGGTCTGTAAAAACCAGATGACGATCGTGGCGATGAAGATCACCGTGAAGGCGCGGGTCAGAAAGTCCTTGGCCTTGTCCCACAGCAGCAGGAAGACGCTCTTGGGGCTGGGCATGCGGTAGTTGGGCAGCTCCATGACGAAGGGCACCGGCTTGCCGTGGAAGGCGGTGTTTTTGAGCACCAGCCCGCAGAGCACCCCGACGGCCATGCCCCCCGCATAGAGGCAGATCATGACGAGCGCGCGGTGGCTGGGGAAGAAGGCCATGGTGAACATCGCGTAGATCGGCAGCTTGGCGCTGCAGGACATGAAGGGGGTGAGCAGGATGGTCATGCGGCGGTCCCGCTCGCTCGAGAGGGTGCGGGTCGCCATGATGGCGGGCACCGAGCAGCCGAAGCCGATGAGCATCGGCACGAAGGAGCGGCCCGAAAGACCGATCTTGCGCAGCAGCTTGTCCATGACGAAGGCGACGCGCGCCATATAGCCGCTGTCCTCGAGCATCGAGAGGAAAAAGAAGAGCACGACGATGATCGGCAGGAAGGAGAGCACGCTCCCGACCCCCGCGAAGACGCCGTCGATGACCAGCGAGTGGACGACGGGGTTGAGCCCGTAGGCGCCGAGCGCCGACGAGACGGAGGCGGTGACGGCGTCGATGCCCGTCGACAGCAGGTCGCTCAAAAAGCTGCCGATCACCCCGAAGGTCAGCCAGAAGATGAGCAGCATGATGACCAGGAAGATGGGGATGGCAAAATATTTGTGGGTGAGCACCGCGTCCATCCGCACGCTGCGCACGTGCTCGCGGCTTTCTCCCGGCTTGACCACCGCGGTGCGCACCAAATCGTCGATGAAGCAGTAACGCATGTCGGCGAGTGCCGCCTCCCGGTCGGTGCCCAGCTCCTGTTCCATCTCGGTGACGCTGTGCTCGACCATGTCCTTCTCATTTTCCGAGAGCGCCAGCCGCTCCATCATCGGCGCGTCCCCCTCCACCAGCTTGGTGGCGGCGAAGCGCGGCGGCACGCCGATGCGTTCGGCGTGGTCCTCGACGAGGTGGGCGACCGCGTGGATGCAGCGGTGCACCGCGCCCGAGCAGAAGTCGAGCCGCGCGGGAAGCTGCCGCGCGGCGGCGGTCGCGGCCGCCGCGTGGATGAGCTCGTCGATGCCCTCGTTTTTGACCGCCGAGATCGGCACGACGGGAACCCCCAGCTCCTCCGAGAGCTTTTTGATCTTGATCGTGCCGCCGTTCGCGCGGAACTCGTCCATCATATTGAGCGCCACGACCATCGGGATGTGCAGCTCGATGAGCTGGAGCGTCAGATAGAGGTTGCGCTCGATGTTGGTCGCGTCGACGATGTTGATGATCCCGTCGGGGTGGGAATCCAGCAGAAAATCACGCGTGACGATCTCCTCGTTCGTATAGGGGGAGAGGGAGTAGATGCCCGGCAGGTCGACGACCCGGATCTCGCCGAGGCGGCGGCGGTCCTCGTGCGCCTCCCGCATGGCGTCCCGCGCCTCGCGCAGCGCGTTGTCCCGCGCCGCCTCATGGAACGCGCGGTGCCGCTCCTCCTGCCGCATCCGGTGCCACAGGCGGGGAATCGCCCTGCGTCCCGCGCGGGTGACGACCCCCTCCTTGCGCTCCACCGTCACGCCGGGGAAGTTCCCCACGTGCTGGTTGGAGCCGGTCAGCTGGTTGAAGAGGGTGGTCTTGCCGCAGTTCTGGTTGCCCGCAAGCGCGAAGATCATTGCGCGTCCTCCTCTGCTTCCAGTTCGATCTCCCGCGCGTCCTCGAGCCGCAGGGTCAGCTCGTACCCGCGCAGGTGCAGTTCGATCGGGTCGCCCATCGGCGCGACCTTGCGCACCATCACCCGCGTCTTCGGGGTGAGGCCCATGTCGAGCAGCCGCCTGCGCAGGGCGCCCGCGCCGCCGACCTTCAAAATGATGCCGCTGTTTCCCACGCCCAGTTGATCCAGTGTCATATGTACCCCTCATTGCCTGCGGTTGCAGGACGTTTCAAATCGAATTGTTAGCCACGGCTTACATGATACGCCATCCCATATCCTTTGTCAAGTGGAGCGGGCGGCGGCTTTTTGCACAACATTCCCTGCCACGCGCATTGATTTATCGGGCAAACTGCGGTATGATAAACCTAACTGTAAATTTCGCGGCGCGCACGCGCCGCAATCGTCCGCCGTGGGCGGACCGGCCGCCGGGGCGGCCGCAAAACGGCGGGGCCGTTTTGGATTGCGGCGGGGGGCGCTGGGGCCGCAATGGAAAGGACCTGAAACGATGGAATACAAACTGGTTGCCGACAGCTGCTGCGAGCTGGTTCCCGCGCTTACCGGGCCGCTGAACGCTCGGACGGCGCCGCTGACCATCCTGCTCGACGACGTGAGCTACGTCGACGACGATTCGATGGACATCCCGCGGTTTCTCGCGGCCATGAAGCAGAGCCGCCACATCCCGAAATCCGCCTGTCCCGCGCCCGACGTGTGGGCGCGGCTCTTTCTCGAGGCGAAGGAGGTCTTCGCGGTCACCCTTTCCTCCAAGCTGAGCGGCTCCTACAACAGCGCGATGGTCGCCAGGGAGATGGTCGAATCGGAGCATCCGGGCCACCGTGTGCACGTCTTTGATTCCCTCTCCGCGTCCGCCGGGGAGATCGCCGTCGGCATCCGGATCAAGGAGTGCGCCGAGGCGGGGATGGCGTTCGACGAGATCGTCCGCGAGGTCACCGCGTTCATCCACGGGATGAAGACCTATTTCATCGTGGAGAACCTCGACACCCTCATCAAGGCGGGCCGTATGGGCAGGCTGACCGGCTATGTCGCGTCCGCGATGTCGCTGCGTCCGATCATGATGGGGGACGCCGGCGAAATCAAGCTCTATGAAAAGGCGCGCGGCTCGGTGCGCGCCTTCACAAGGCTGGTCGACATCATCGGCGAGCGGCGGAGCAATTTCTCCGACCGCACCCTCGTCATCACCCACTGCAACAACGAACGGCAGGCACATTTCATCCGCGCGGAGGCCGCCCGCCGCTACAACTTCAAGGAGATCGTCGTCGCCCCCACCCGCGGCATCAGTACAATGTATGCGAACGAAGGCGGCGTCATCATCGCATTTTGACCGGACGGAGGAATGTGGCATGAAAAAGAACATCCTGGTATTGGTGGGAAGTCCGCGCCCAAAGGGCAACAGCCAGGTCCTCGCGGAGGCGTTCGCCGCCGCGGCGCGGGAAAAGGGGCATGAGACCGAGGTCCTGCGGGTCAGCGGCATGAAGATCGCGGGCTGCCAGGCGTGCGAGCGCTGCTGGAAAAAGGACGGCATGCCCTGCGTCCAGCAGGACGACATGCAGAAGCTCTATCCCAAACTCAATGTGGCGGACATGATCGTCTTTGCCGCGCCAATCTATTACTTTGGATTTCCCGCCCAGCTCAAGGCCGTCATCGACCGGTTCTACCCGCTCTGCCACGGCGACGACAAGCGCCGGGCGTTCGCGGACAAGGAGAGCGCGCTCATCCTCTGCGGCGCCTCCGAGGAAGAGGACGACTTCGAGCCCGCCGTCGCAAACTACGAGGTCATGGCCGACTATCTCGGCTGGGAGGACCGCGGCATCCTCGTGGCGTCCGGCCTCGGCGACATCGGCGACGCCGCGAAGAGCGAATGGCTGGAGGCCGCGCGCGATTTGGCAATGGATTTGTAGGGGTTTGCCGCTCGGCGAGCGGCGGAGGTTGTCGGTGGCCGACCGACGGCGGTTTTAGATTGTCCGCTCATCGAGCGGCGTAGCTTGTCGGTAGTCGACCGACAGCGACCCCTTAGACATACCGCTCGTCGAGCGGCGTAGTTGCCGGGTCCCGCCCCGGCGGGCGGCCCCATTTCTTGTACGGACAAGAAATGGGGGAAAGAAGCCGCAGGGGGCCATGCCCCCTTGACCCCCGCGTCGCCTCCAGTTGGCCTACGGCCAAAGTCGGCGGCGCCCTGTCACGGATCAGCGAACAAGCTTACAGCATCCCGTCAGCCGCCGCGCCGCGGGCGCAATGCCTCTGCCGGCGAGTCTCCGGAACCGTACCGGAGGTTTTCATAGGGGAGGCACGGCCGCTTTTATTTCGCTTGCATCTTCCACGGGGAAGCGGAAAACTGCGCGGCTTCGCCGCGCACGCGCGCAGAGCGCGCGAACGCCCGGAACGGGCGTTGTTTTCCGCCGTGCGTCCCCGGCGAGCCATCCGGTGTACGTTGTTGGGAGCGCCCGCAACTCGAATTGAGCCCTCAGCTTGTGTATCCGTGGGGAGTGACGGTAGTTCGCGGGTCATGGCAAGGTACTCCCGGAGATACCGCTTAGAGTTCCGGCCCGCAGGGCCGGATCCGCGCAGCGGACTCAAGCCGGGGTCGCGGGGCGGAGCGCCCGCGAGCGGCCGTCGCGCGTAGCGCGCTCCGGGCGCAGCCCGGGCAGGCCGCCCAAGGTGGAGGGTTCTTAGGCGGACTTTTGGTTCCTTTTCGTCCGTCCGAAAAGGAACCCGTGGCGCGCGGCGGAACGCGCTCGTGTTTCTTGCCGCTTTTTAAGCGGCAATTCCCGTGAAAGCCCCGCCGGGCGCAGCGCGGCAAATCTAAAACCGCCCGCCGGGGCGTGACCCGGCAATCTATGCCGCCAAAGGCGGCGCATTGAAAGCGCCCCAGAGGGGCGCGTAAAAGGCTTGCCAGACGCAGTGCGGCAAATCCAAAGCGCCCTGGAGGGGCGCAAAAAAGCCTCTGCCCGCAGGGCGGAAAATCAAAAAAAGGAAAGGCCGCCCAAAAGGGCGGCCTTTTCAAAATCAATAGGAATTCCTCTCTTTGATCTCTCCGGTTTTAAAGGCGATAAGCAGCCATTTGAGGTCCTCGATGTTGCGCCGAAGCTCCTCGCCGATGTCGGTCTCGGCGATCTTGATGCGGGATTCCATCCGCTCGAACACCACCGAGGTGGAGACGATGTCCTTGTTGTTGCGGATGGCGTTTTCCCGCCCGGAGAAGGGCTCGTGGGAGGCGATGCGGATGCCCCAGGAGTTGTAGATCAGGGTGTAGCCCGCGATGCCGGTGGTCGGCTGGTAGGCGCGGCAGAAGCCGCCGTCGATGACGATCAGCCGCCCGCCCGCCTTGATGGGATTCTCCCCGTCCTTCGACTTGACCGGCACATGGCCGTTCACGATGTGGCAGTGGGGGCCCTCCAGGCCGAACTCCCGCAGGATGCGGATGCAGACGTCCGCGTCGTTGTAGTAGGAGTAATAGGGGTTTTTGCGCTCCACCCACGTCGTCTCGTCGGGGACGAGCGCCCGCTCAAAGGTGGCGATGTGGTCCCGCCCGAAGAGGGGGGAGTTGCGTCCGCACCAGAGGAACCACAAAAAGTCCTTGCCCGACTGTTTTTCGGACGAGCCCTCGGGGGCGTAATAGCCCTGCCGGGCCAGCGCCTCCGCGTGGTCGAAAAAGGCCCGGCCCGCGAGCTTTTCGCAGCCGATGGAAAATTCCATGAAGGAGCTGTCGTCGTTCATCGGGATGCAGCCGTGATAGAGCAGGTTGCCGTTGTAGCATTTGTAAAGCCCGCCCTTGGTGTAGAGGAAGCGCGCGTGCCGCTGGAGCTTCTCGCTGCTGAGGAAGGCCGCCTTGAGCTGCGCCATGACCCGCTCCTCCTCGGGGGAGAGGGCGTAGGGGTTCGCGCGGTCGACGGTGGGAAGCTCGGTGTCCCGCAGCGGGAAGTCGGCCCCCCCGATCCGCACGGTGCGGTTCGCGTAGTCGATCTTGTCGAGCAGGAGCCGGTCGTCCATGCCGAATTCCGGGTTGCGTAAAATGATCTGCCCCTCGAGCTTGAAGAGGATGACCGCGATCGCCTTGTGCATCCGCGCGGCGAGCGCGGCGTCCTTGGCGTCGAAGGTGGCCGCGTCGACCGGCCCCTTGGGCAGGAAGCGCGAGACGTCCACGTCGCGGTAAACCTCGTTGGCGAAGAGCGCCAGCGGGCGCAGGCTGATGCCGTAGCCGGTCTCGATCACCTCGAGGTTGTTGTAGGTGATCGAGTTGTTGAGCACCGTCGCGATGCAGGTGCGGCTGCCGGTGGCCGCGCCCATCCAGAGCACGTCGTGGTTGCCCCACTGGATGTCCACCGAATGGTGCGCCATGAGGGAATCGAGGATGATGTCGGCGCGGGGGCCCCGGTCGAAGATGTCCCCCACAATGTGCAGGTGGTCGACGATCAGCGTCTTGATGACCCCGGACACCGCGATGATGAAATCCTCCGCGCGGCCGAGATGGATGATTGTAGAGAGGATGTTTTCGTAGTAGTCCTTTTTGTTGTGCACCTCGTAGTTGGTGTTGAGCAGCTCGTCGATGATGTAGGCGTAGTCCGCGGGCAGCGCCTTGCGCACCTTGGACCGGGTGTATTTGGAGGTGACGAGCCGGCAGATTTCGATCAGCCGGTGTAGGGTGAGCTTATACCACTCCCCGATGTCCCCGACCGTCTCGTGGATCTCCCGCAGCTTCTCCTCGGGATAGTAGATCAGCGTGGCCAGCCGCGCGCGCTCCTCCCGCGTCATCGTGTTTTCAAAGAGGATGTCGCATTTTTCCCGCACCGCGCCCGACGCGCTGTTGAGGATATGTAAAAACGCCTCGTACTCCCCGTGCAGGTCGGACATGAAATGCTCGGTGCCCTTGGGCAGGTTGAGAATCGCCTGGAGATTGATGATCTCGCTGCTTGCCGCCCGCGTGTTCGGGTATTGCCGGGCAAGCAGCTGCAAATACCGCAGGTCGCTCACCCGTCCGCTCCCTTTGTCCATCTGTTTTCTCCTCCTTCCGGCCTTCCTGAAGGAAAGCCTGCCGTACACAACGACCGCCCGGATGGGGACGCCGTCCGCCCGAAGGGCAGGCGGCGGCAAAGAACCGTTGATACAGGCCGCCCGCCGCCCTGCGCGAACGGCTTTTATTCATTCAGCCGCGCCCGCGCGCAGGGCCCCGCCTTGTGTGTAAAGGACTTTTGGCACGGCCTGCCGGTGACACCGCGGCATACCCCGTTTCGGGACAGTGACCGCTCTGCGGCTATTATCCCATAAATCCCCGGCGTGTTCAATGCATTTTTTGGCAAAGGTTGATGCACGGAACCGACTTCGGGACCGGCGGGCACGGGCGGCGCCCCGCCGGAACCAAAAATTTCACGGCGCTTTTCAAAAGCGCCAAAAAGGAAAGCCGCCCCTCGCGGGCGGCTTTTTTTCTCAGCTTTCGGAACTAGGCGGGGAGGTTCACCTTGACGAGGCAGCCCTTGACGGTGCCGTCCGCGGCGGTATACTCCATGGCGCAGACCATGGTATCGGGGTTGTAGCCGATGAGGTCGCTGAAGACGGTTTTGAGCACGAGCTCGCCCTTGCGGTTGACCAGGCAGATTTTGCCGTCCTTCTGGACGAAGGCGACGTTTTTGCCGCTGATGAAGGGGGAGGCGTTTTCAAACTGCGCGTCGATGACGAACTGCCCGCGGTCGTTGGCAAAGCCCCACTTGCCCGAGGGGGTCAGGACGAGGTTGAGCTTTTCCCCGTCCGCGCCCGGCTGGACGTAGTGGTCGGTCGGGATGATGACGCGGCCCCGGCCGTCGACGATGCCGCTGTTAAAGGGGCCGTCGCCGCTTTCGAGGATATAGTAGCCCTTGTCGAGCGAGCGGGAGGTCGAGAGGGTGCCGTCGTACCGCGCGGGGACGATCTCGTTGCCCTCCTTGTCCATGATGCCGAACTTGCCGTTGCGCTCGAAGCAGGCGTAGCCGTAATCCCCGAAGCCCATGATGTAGTCATAGGAGGGCTTGACGGCGGGCTCGCCGCTGTCGATGTCGGTGATGACGCCCCAGCGGTTGTCCTTGCAGACGCTCGCGCTGCTTTTATAGAGGGTGATGTCGTCCCATTCGGGCTTGACGACCACCTTGCCGCGGTCGTTGATGATGCCGCGCTTGCCGTTCTGGGTGACCACCGCGTAGGAGCCGGTGAAATAGCCGATCTCGTCGTAGACCGGGTCGGTCAGGAATTTGCCGTCGCTGTCCGCGAGGCCCCACGCGCCCTCGTAATCAAAGGCGATCAGGTCGCGGCCCCCCTCGTTGGTGCGGGGGCTGGAGACGACCTCCATCCCGTCGCAGGCGAAGTTGGCGATGGGGGAGTACTGCTGGTTATAAAAGCGCAGCATCCCGTCCTTATAGAGCACGAACCGTTTTTTGAGCGCCGTGAAGTCGTCCCCGCGCTCCATCGAAAAGCGGGTGACGCCCGTGCGGTCGATCATCTCGACGGCGTCGCCCTTCTGCACCCTGTAGAGGCCGCTCCCGTCGCTGCCGCTGGCGCACCACACGTCGTCGTATTCAAACGGCACGAGCACGGAGCCGTCGGCCGCGTCGATCGCGCCCGCCTTGCCGTCCTTTTTGAGCGGCACCATGCCGTCGATCGAGTTCCAGCCCTCGATGCCGAGCTCGTATTCCACGTTGGTCAGCAGCCTGCCGTTCCGGTTGGCGACGGCGTATTTGCCGCCCTGCCCCAGCGGGAAGAAGTCGGCGGTCTGGAACTGCCGGTAGCCGCCCCGGTTGAGCGGGTAGTAGAGGTCGTACTGCGCGGGGGTGAGCAGGTCGACCGAATAGCCGGCGTTAGAGGAGGCCGGTTCGGCGGGCAGCTCGATCGCGCCGACCGTCGTCTGCGGGGGCTCGTCCGGCTCGGGCGCGTCGACGTAGGAGGCGTCCGCCTGCGGGGCGGGGTCCTCCCGGGGGTCCTCGTCCGCCGGGCCTGACGCCGGGGCGGACTCCTCCGCGGCGGAGGAAGCGCTCCCGCCGTTCTGCGCCTCGACGGGCGCGGCGGGCTGGCAGCCGGAGAGGGCCAGCAGCAGCGCCAGCAGCAATGCGGTCTTTTTCATATGACAGTCCCCTTTCTAGGGCGAATTCGCCGTCCGTGCGGGTTTCACAGGAACAGTGCGCAATTCCGGGCGTTTTCCTGCCCGCTCCCGCGATTTCCCAATTTCATTATAGCACCGCGCGTCCACAAAACATGGCGGAATTATGAACGAAGCCGCAAAAGATTCTTACGGCATTCTTACGGAAACGGGCGTCATTCGTCCTTGTTCCAGCCCGCCCCGCCGATGCCGATGTCGTTGCCGAGCACCCCGGCGGGGCCGATGGCGTCCTGCCCGAACTTCTCGCGGATGCCGTCCATCGCGGCCTCGAGCCGCTCCCGCTTCTCCCGGCTCTCGTCGTCGGGCGGCGCGAAGAGGGAGAGCTGCTCCCCCGCGCCGCCGGCGTCGGTGAGGTTCGCGCCGGTGATCGTGATCATGCGGATGGGCGCGCGCAGGTCCCACGCGTCGCGGATGATCGAAAGCGCCGCCTCGGCGATCTCCTTGCCCAGATGGGTGGGCGCGGGCAGCGCGCGCTGGCGGGAGATCGATTTGAAGCCGGGGTCGCGGATGAGCACCTGCACCGTCCGGCATTTGACCCCGTGCCGCCGCATCCGGGCGGACACCGAATCGCTGAGGGTCAGGACCGCGAGGCGGATGTCCTCCAGCCCCACGAGGTTGCGGCGGTAGGTCATGCCGTTGCCGACCGATTTGATTTCCCGCGCGTCGTCCGCCGCGCGCACGGGGCTCATATCGAGCCCGTTGGCGTAGTCGTGGATCATCTCGCCCATCTTGCCCAGCCGCTTCGCGACGAGCGCGCGGTCGCAGGCGGCCAGCTGGCCGATCGTGCGCACCTGGAGCTGCGCGAGCGTCTCCTGCGCGGCCTTCCCCACGTAGAGCAGCGCGCCCACCGGCAGCGGCCAGACGATCCGGCGGAAGTTTTCGCGGGAGATGACGGTGGTGGCGTCGGGCTTTTTGTAGTCGCTGCCGAGCTTGGCGAACGCCTTGTTGAAGCTGACCCCCACCGACACGGTGAGCCCCAGCTCCTCCCGCACGGTCCGGCGGATCTCGTCGGCGATCTCCGGCCCCGTCCCGAAGAGGTTCTGGCTGCCCGTCACGTCGAGCCAAGACTCGTCGATGCCGAACGGCTCGACCTGGTCGGTGTAGCGCTGGTAGATCTCGTTGACCAGCCGGGAGTATTTGACGTACTCCCCCCGGTGGGGCGGCACGAGGGTGAGGCCGGGGCATTTGCGCTTTGCCTGCCAGATCGTCTCGGCGGTGGCCACGCCGAATTTTTTGGCCCGCTCGTTTTTGGCGAGGATGATGCCGTGACGGCTTTCCGGGTCGCCGCACACCGCCATCGGCACCCTTCCCAGCTCGGGACGCAGGAGCGTCTCCACCGAGGCGTAAAAGGCGTTGCAGTCGCAGTGCAGGATCACGCGGTCCATGAAATCCCCTCCCGGCGCTTGTTCGTTCAAAATGGTGGAAATCTTCGCGGTTTTGCGGTAAACTGATACGGACGGCACGGCGACCGCGCCGTTGAAATGAGGAAACGATCGTGAAAAAATACGGATTCCCGGCGCTGCTGTGGCTTCTGTTCGAGGCCGTCGCGGTGACCCTCTGGCTCACGCTCGGCAGCCGGTTCTACCTGTTCAATTTTACCTACATCGGCGCCTGCCTCGCGCTCGGCGTGTTTTTCTACGGCCGGCATGTCAAATACGCCCGCCGCCTGGTTCAGTTCGCCGTCGGCCTCTACATGCTGCTCTACCTCGGCGTCCTGCGCGGGGAAAACATGCAGATCGAAGGATTCTGGTACTACCTTTTTTCCGGCGTGTTCGAGGCGGCGACCATCCACTACGCGGTTGCGAAAATCTTCGGGCCGCTCCTCTTCGGGCGGGGCTGGTGCGGGTACGCCTGCTGGACGGCGATGGTCCTGGACCTTTTGCCCTTCCGGGTTCCCCGGGGGCCCCGGAAAAAGCTCGGCTTTGTCCGGTACATCGTGTTCGCCGCCTCCCTCGTCTTTGTGGGCGGCCTCTTCCTGCTGGGCGCCGCCGGCAGGGACAAGATCCTGTTTTGGAGCTTTCTCGCCGGGAATCTCCTCTACTACGCGGCTGGCGTCGCGCTGGCGTTCGGCTTCCGGGACAACCGGGCGTTCTGCAAATATCTCTGTCCGGTTACGGTTTTTTTGAAGCCGGCAAGTTATTTTTCCCTCCTGCGCGTCAAGAATGATACCAGCAGGTGCGTGTCCTGCGGCCGGTGCAGGAAGGTCTGCCCGATGGACGTGGATATGGTGGACAACTCCCGCGGGCGGAAAAACGGCACCGAGTGCATCCTCTGCTTCCAATGCGTGGAGGAGTGCCCCCAAAAGGCGCTGCACATCTGACCCGGCCGCGCGCCGCCCGCGCCTATTATAGCACACTTTCGCGGAATTTTTAATTCTACCGTTTTGGTGGAGGACGTTGACAAACCCGCCCGCCCGCAATATACTGTTAGCTATGGTATTCGGGCCTGTTTTCAAACGGGGCCCTGTAAAGGAGTTCTGATTGCATGAGCGAATGTACACACAACTGTGAGTCGTGCGGCGAAAACTGCGCCGAGAGGCAGATGAAGCCGGAGGATTTCCTCGAGAAGCCCCACGAGCTGAGCAGCGTCCGCAAGGTGGTGGGCGTGGTCAGCGGCAAGGGCGGCGTGGGAAAATCCCTGGTCACCTCGATGCTGGCGGTGCTGCTCAACCGGCGCGGCCACCACACCGGCATCATGGACGCCGACGTGACCGGCCCGTCGATCCCCAAGGCGTTCGGCCTGCATGAAAAGGCGTCGGGCATGGGCGAGGCGATCCTGCCGGTGCGCACCAAGACGGGCGTCGACGTGATCTCGATCAACCTGCTGCTCGAGAACGAGAGCGACCCGGTCGTGTGGCGCGGCCCGGTGATCGCGGGGGTGGTCAAGCAGTTCTGGACCGACGTGATCTGGAACGACGTCGACTTCCTCTTCGTCGACATGCCGCCCGGAACGGGGGACGTGCCGCTGACCGTCTTCCAGTCGATCCCGCTCGACGGGATCGTCGTGGTGGCCTCCCCGCAGGAGCTGGTCGAGATGGTCGTCGAGAAGGCGGTCAAGATGGCCCGGCTCATGAACATCCCCATTCTGGGCATCGTGGAGAACATGAGCTATGTCGAGTGCCCCGACTGCGGCAGGCGGATCAACATCTTCGGCGAAAGCCACGTCGACGAAATCGCGGCCCGCTACGGGCTGCCCGTGCTCGCCAAGCTGCCGCTCGACCCCGCGCTGGCGTCCGTCTGCGACAAGGGCGTCGTGGAGCTGTTCGAGGGCGACTGGATGGATTCCGCCGCCGACGCGGTGGAGGCGCTGGGGAAACCCTCCTGAAAGCGTTCCCCCCAGTGAACTTTCGATTCCGGCGTGGCGCCGCCCGTGAGGGCAAATAAAAAGTTTCGCCGCCACTTGCCCTGCGGGCAAATGGTGTCCCCATTCGGGCCGTCGCTTCGCGACACCTTTTTAAAGGCGGCGGGTGAGAAAATGCCCGGCGTTCCGGAAGGAACGCCGGGCATTTTCGAGGGCGGAGCCCTTGACCCGGGCCCGCAGGCCCCGCTTTGGGAACCTTTTCCTTGCTTCTTTCTTTTGCGATAGAAAAGAAAGAAGGCCCCTCCCGCAAATTTTTCGTCCGTCTCGTATGAAACGGATCGCGCATGGGAATTCTATGGATAGAATTTTGGCAAAGGAGATTTGACCATGCAGCAGAAAATTTTAAAGGGTTCCAAAACCGAGGCAAACCTGCTGGCGGCCTTCGCGGGCGAAAGCCAGGCGCGCAACAAATACACCTTCTTCGGGGCGAAGGCGAAGGAGGACGGTTTCCAGCAGATCGGGGACCTCTTCCTCGAGACGGCGAACAACGAGAAGGAGCACGCGGAGATCTGGTTCAAGATCCTGCATAACGGCATGCAGCCGACGACCGACAATCTACAGGCGGCGGCAGACGGCGAGCAGTACGAGTACGAGACGATGTACCCGACCTTTGCGAAGGAGGCGCGCGAGGAGGGCTTCGACCGGATCGCGACGCTGTTCGAGCTGGTGGCGAAGATCGAGCAGGAGCACATGCAGCGGTTCCAGCACCTCAAGGGCAACGTGGACGGCAACACCGTCTTCCAGAAACCGCAGAGCGTCACCTGGATCTGCCTCAACTGCGGGCACATCTACGAGGGCACCACGCCCCCGCCCAAATGCCCCGTCTGCGAAAAGCCGCAGGCGTGGTTCCAGGTCAAGGCGGAAAACTACTGAGCACTCAAAAAAGGGGAACGGCCCGCGGGCCGTTCCCCTTTTTTATCTATCTGAAACTGCGCGCGAGGCGCAGGCGGACGTTGGTCTGTCCCGCCCGCCGGGCCGGTATTCCGGCCGCCCGGCGGGCTGACAGTATTGTATGAGGAGAAGAAAGAAAAGATCAGGATCGGTATTGGGAAAATACAGCTGGGTCTCGTCCCGATGGCATCCCGCCTTTCGTTTTGGAGTGGCTTCAGTATACCGGGCAGATGTGAAACCCGTTTGAAGATTTTTTGACATTTATCGGGGGATTGTCTGTCCAAATTGTTTCGTAACAATGAAGCCTGTCGGGTTCGCCAAACGGTAAGCCGGTTTTTTGGCGGTTTGCACATAATTTTACGCAGTTTTTACACGGCGCGGCTTGTGTTTTTACATGGGGAAGGTATTCTTATCGCGTACCTCAGGAACGGAACAACCAGTAAAGAAAGGTGAAAACAATGAAAAAGATTTTTGCGATAGCGCTTGCTTCCCTGATGATGCTCTCCGCGCTGGCAGGCTGCTCCTCCGCCCCCGCCGCCCCGGACGCGGCGGCTCCCGCCTCCGGGACCCCGGCCTCCGAGGCCGCGCCGTCCGAGGCGCCCGCCTCCGACTTTGACGCCTCCAACCCGATCTCGGTCATCTCCCGCGAGCCCGGCTCCGGCACGCGCGGCGCCTTCATCGAGCTCTTCGGCATCGAGGAGAAGGGTGAGGACGGCACCAAGGTCGACTGCACCACCGAGGAGGCCACGATCGCCAACCAGACCAACGTGGTCATGACGACCGTCGCCGGCGATCCCTACGCGATCGGCTACATCTCGCTGGGCTCCCTCAACGACACCGTCAAGGCTGTGAAGATCGACGGCGCCGAAGCGACCGCCGCGAACGTCGCCTCCGGCGTCTACAAGGTCGCGCGCCCCTTCAACGTCGCGGTCAGGGGGGAGGCGTCCGGCATCGCGAAGGACTTCCTGGATTTCATCATGAGCGCCGAGGGCCAGCAGATCATTGAGGACAACGGCTACATCAGGGCCGCCGCCGACGCGGCCGCCTATGCGGGCGGCAAGCCCGAGGGCAAGATCGTCGTGGCCGGCTCCTCCTCCGTCTCCCCGGTCATGGAGAAGCTCAAGGAGGCCTACACCGCGTTAAATCCCGCCGCCGTGATCGAGATCCAGACGAGCGATTCCACCTCCGGCATGACCGCCGCGATGGACGGCACCTGCGACATCGGCATGGCCTCCCGCGAGCTCAAGGACGAGGAGGCCGCGGCCCTCTCCGCGACCGTCATCGCCAACGACGGCATCGCGGTCGTGGTCGCCCCCGGCAACCCGGTCGGGGACCTCACCAGCGCGCAGGTAAAGGAGATCTTCACCGGCGCGGCGACCGCGTGGAGCGCGGTGGCCGGCTGAGCCGGTTCCCGCTTCCGATAGAACGCTTTCTTCCTTTTCATTTCTTTCCTCCGGAAAAGGGCGGATGAGCATCCGCCCCTTTCCCATGCCGGGGACCGGGCGGGTTTCCCGCCCGGCCGCCCTCCGCCAGACCGCCCCGCGCGGGCAGCAAAGGAGACTTCGCCGATGTCCGGTAAAATCAAGGAAAAAGGGATGGAAATCCTCTTTTTGGCCTGCGCGCTCGCGTCGATCGCGGCGGTGGCCGTGATCTGCCTCTTCCTCTTCATGGGCGGCATCCCGGCGATCGGGGAGATCGGCGCGGGGGAATTCCTGCTCGGGCGCAAGTGGGCCCCCCAGGACGTGCCCGCCTCCTTCGGCATCTTCCCAATGATCCTCGGAAGCGTCTATGTGACGGGCGGCGCGATCCTCCTCGGCGTGCCGGTCGGCATCCTGGCCGCCGTCTTCCTCGCGCGGTTCTGCCCCCGCCCCGCCTACCGGGTGCTGGGGCCCGCCGTCCAGCTGATGGCGGGCATCCCCTCGATCGTCTACGGCTTTTTCGGGATGGTGGTCATCGTCCCCTTCATCCGGGAGCATTTCCGGAGGCTCGGCGCGGTGAACGGCAGCAGCATCCTGGCCGCCTCGATCCTGCTGGGGATCATGATCCTGCCGACGGTCATCGGCGTGTCCGAATCGGCGCTGCGCGCCGTGCCGCAGAGCTACTACGAGGGCGCGCTTGCCCTGGGCGCGACCCATGAGCGCGCCGTCTTTTTCGCGGTGCTGCCCGCCGCCAAAAGCGGCATTCTCGCGGGGGTGGTGCTCGGCGTCGGCCGCGCCATCGGCGAGACGATGGCGGTCATCATGGTCGCCGGCAACCAGCCGCGGATGCCGGCGGGCCTCTTCAAGGGGGTGCGCACGCTGACGGCGAACATCGTCATGGAGATGGGCTACGCCTCGGGGCTCCACCGGGAGGCGCTTATCGCCACCGGCGTCGTGCTCTTCGTCTTTATCCTGCTCATCAATCTCTGCTTTTCGCTGCTCAAAAGGAGGATGGACTGATGCGCGACATCCACGGCCTCCCCGCCGTCAACCGCGTGAGCCTCCGCCAGCGGGCCCGGTCCTACCTGCGCCGGCCCCTCTCGCTGCTGCTCTTCCTGCTGGTCGGGCTCGCGGCGCTGCTGACGGCCGCGACGCTGCTCTTCATCATCGGGTACATCCTCGTCAGGGGGGCGCCCCACATCACCCCCTCCCTCTTTGAGCTGACCTACAATTCGGTCAACGTCTCCCTCTTCCCGGCGGTCGTCACGACGGTGATGATGACCCTTCTCTCGCTGCTCATCGCCGCGCCGCTGGGCATCTTCACGGCGATCTACCTCGTCGAATACGCCCGCCGCGGCAACCGGCTCGTCGGGCTGGTGCGGATCACCTCCGAAACGCTCAGCGGCATCCCCTCGATCGTCTACGGGCTCTTCGGGATGCTCTTCTTCGTCACCGCGCTGCACTGGGGCTTTTCGCTCCTTTCGGGCGCGTGCACGCTGGCGATCATGATCCTCCCGCTCATCATGCGCACCACCGAGGAGGCCCTCAAATCGGTGCCCGACTCCTTCCGCGAGGCGAGCTTCGGTCTGGGCGCGGGCAGGCTGCGCACCGTCTTCAAGGTGGTGCTGCCCTCGGCGGTGCCGGGGATTCTGGCGGGGGTGATCCTCGCCATCGGCAGAATCGTCGGCGAGACGGCGGCGCTCATCTATACGGCGGGCACCGTCGCGCAGATCCCGGGCGGGAAGGACGCGCTCTTCCTGTCGGGGCGGACGCTCGCCATCCACATGTACGTGCTCTCGAGCGAGGGGCTCCACACCAACGAGGCATACGCGACGGCTGTCGTGCTGCTGGTCACGGTGCTGCTCATCAACACCCTCTCGGCGGTGGTCGCCAGGCGGCTTACGAAAGGCTAGGGAACAGGATGAAGGACAAATTTCAAATCGAGGGCCTCGACCTCTTTTACGGCGACTTCCAGGCGCTCAAAAACGTGGAGCTTTCGCTCGGGGAACGGGCGATCACCGCGTTCATCGGCCCGTCGGGCTGCGGCAAGTCGACCCTGCTCAAATCCCTCAACCGGATGAACGACCTCGTGGAGGACTGCCGCATCACCGGGCGGGTGCTGCTCGACGGGGAAGACGTCTACGGGGACATGGACGTGAACCTGCTGCGCAGGCGGGTGGGGATGGTTTTCCAGAAGCCCAACCCCTTTCCGATGAGCGTCTACGACAACATCGCCTACGGGCCGCGCACCCACGGCGTCCGTTCCCGCGCGCGGCTCGACGGGATCGTGGAGAAATCCCTGCGGGACGCGGCGATCTGGGAGGAAGTGAAGGATCGGCTCAAAAAGCCGGCGCTCGGGCTGTCGGGCGGGCAGCAGCAGCGGCTGTGCATCGCCCGCGCGCTGGCGGTCGAGCCGGAGGTGCTCTTGATGGACGAACCCACCAGCGCCCTCGACCCGATTTCCACTTCCAAGATCGAGGACCTTGTGTTAGAATTGAAAAAGAATTACACGATCATCATCGTCACCCACAACATGCAGCAGGCCACCCGCATTTCGGACGAGACGGCGTTTTTTCTGCTGGGCGAGGTGGTTGAGTTCGGCGCGACCGAAGACCTCTTCTCGATGCCGAAGGACAAGCGCACCGAGGACTATATCACGGGGAGGTTCGGATAGATGAGGAACCGGTTTGACCAGGAGCTTTCCGCGCTCAACAACGAGCTGATCGAGATGGGCGCGCTCATCGAGCGGGCAATCGACGACGCCTCCCGCGCGCTGCTCGAAAAGGACCCCGCGCTCGCCCGGCAGGCGATCGGGCAGGGCGCGCGGGTGGACGAGAAGGAAAAGCAGATCGAGCGCCGCTGCCTGCGGCTGCTGCTCCAGCAGCAGCCGGTCGCGGCCGACCTGCGGATGATCTCCACCGCGCTCAAGATGATCACCGACATGGAGCGGATCGGCGACCAGGCGGAGGACATCTCCGAGATCGCGCTCCGCCTGATCGACGACGGCTGCGCCGGCTCGCTCGAGCACATCCCGCAGATGGCGTGGGCGACCGTCCGCATGGTCACGGGGGCGGTCGACGCGTTCGTGGCGCGCGACCTCGACCGGGCGCGGGCGGTCATCGCCTGCGACGACATCGTCGACGACCTCTTCAACCAGGTGCGGGACGATATCGTCCGCCTCATCCGGGAGGACGGCGCGGACGGGGAAGAGGCGATCGACCTTGTGATGGTCGCCAAATACTTCGAGCGGATCGGCGACCACGCGACCAACATCGCCGAGTGGGTGGTCTTTTCGATCACCGGCGAACACGGCAACGAGCGGGTCATCTGACCCGGAAACGGAGGGGACTTGAATGGCCGCGAGGGTCTATCTGGTGGAGGACGACGAGAGCATCCGCGAGCTGGTGCTCTACGCGCTGGTGAGCAGCGGCTATGAGGCGCGCGGCTTCGAACGCGCCGACGCGTTCTGGGAGGCGTGCGACGCGTTTGCGCCTTCCCTCGTGCTGCTCGACATCATGCTGCCGGGGGACGACGGGCTGGCCATCCTGCGCCGCATGAAGGAATCGGTGCGCACGGCGGACATCCCCGTCATCATGCTGACCGCGCGCGCCACCGAATACGACAAGGTGAAGGGCCTCGACGCGGGCGCCGACGACTACGTCACCAAGCCCTTCGGGGTCATGGAGCTGCTCTCCCGCGTGCGCGCGGTGCTGCGCCGGGCGGGTCCCGGCGAGGAGCCCGCGCCGCTCCTTTACGGGGAGGTCTCCCTCGACCCGGGCAGGCGCGCCGTCACGGCCGCCGGGGAGCCGGTCGCCCTCACCTACAAGGAGTTCGAGCTGCTCGCCTTCCTGCTCAAAAACCAGGGCCTCGTGCTCACCCGCGAAAAGATTATGGAACGGGTGTGGGGCTTCGACTACGAGGGGGAGAGCCGCACCGTCGACATGCACATCAAATCGCTCCGCCACAAGCTGGGCGCCTGCGGGGAGATCATCCGCACGGTGCGGGGCGTGGGCTACAAGATCGGGGAATAGGCGCGCGGCGCCAAAAGGAGACCAAGATGAAACGGAACGTATATTGGAGCCTGTGCGCCGCGGCGATCGGCATGGCGCTGCTCACGGCGGCGCTGACCCTCTGGTCGGCCCACGGACTGCTCGTGCGGCAGGTGCAGCAGGAGCTGCGCGACGAACACAAGCTGATCGCCCGGTCGGTCGCCTACACGGGAGAGGAGAGGCTGGACTACCTCTCCAGCCTGGACATCCGGTTCGATAGCTTCCGCGTCACCCTCATCACCCCGGAGGGCGGGGTGCTCTTCGACTCGGACAACGACCGCGCGGGCATGGAGAACCATCTCGACCGCCCCGAGGTGCGGGAGGCGCTCAGCGTGGGCAGCGGCGAGGACATCCGCCGCTCCGAGACGATGGGGCTCGACACCTGCTACTACGCGGCCGCCCTGCCCGACGGCAGCGTCCTGCGCGTCTCCAAGCAGACCCGCAGCATCGGCGCGGTCTTCGCGGGGGTGATCCCGCTCATGGCGGGCATCGTGCTCGTCACCCTGCTGCTGAGCATGCTGCTGGCCTCCCGCCTGACCCGGCGGCTGGTGCGGCCGGTGGAGGCGCTGGCGGAGGACCTCGAAAACACCGACAGCCTGCGCGGCTATGAGGAGCTCGAGCCCTTCTACCGGAAGCTGCGCGAAAAGAACCGCCTGATCGGCGAGCAGATGGAGCGGCTGCGCGCCGAGCGCGACACGATCAAAACGATCACCTCCAACATGAAGGAGGGGCTGCTCCTGCTCGGCCGGGAGAAGGAGGTCCTCTCGGTCAACGCGGCGGCCCTCTCCCTGCTGGGAAGCCCGGCGGGGGAATACGAGGGGAAAAACGTCCTCGTCGTCACCCGCGACGCCGAGCTGGGCGCGTGCATCGAGCGCGCGGCCGGCGGTGAAGGCGCCGACGTGGTTCTCGAACGGGACGGGCGCGCCTGCCACGCCTTCGCCAGCCCCGTGCGGGAGGACGGCGGGCAGGTCGCGGGCACGATCGTCCTGCTGCTCGACGTCACCGAGCAGCAGCGGGCGGAGCAGGTGCGCCGCGAGTTCACCGCCAACGTCTCCCACGAGCTCAAAACCCCGCTCACCTCAATCTCCGGCTTTGCCGAGATGCTCCAGAACGGCATGGCCTCCGGGGAGGAGGACGTCAAGCGGTTCGCCGGGCGGATCTACAGCGAGGCCCGCAGGCTGATCGCGCTGACCGACGACATCATCCGCCTCTCCCGCATCGAGCAGTCGGGCGCCGTCGAGGACGAGCCGGTCGAGCTGCGCGCCCTCTGCGAGGGGGCGGCCGAGGCGCTGCGCTTCCCCGCGGAGCAGAAGCAGGTGGCGATCGCCGTCTCGGGCGATCTCGTCACGGTGCGGGGCAGCCGGCAGATGCTCGACGAGCTCGTCTGCAACCTCGCGGACAACGCCGTCAAATATAACCGCCCGGGCGGCCGCGTCGACCTGAGCGTCCGCCGCGAGGGGGACTGGGCCGCCGTCACGGTGGCGGACACCGGCATCGGCATCCCGCGCGAGCACCAGGCGCGCATCTTCGAGCGGTTTTACCGCGTGGACAAGTCCCGCTCCAAGCAGACGGGCGGCACCGGGCTGGGCCTTTCGATCGTCAAGCACATCGTCGAGCGCCACGGCGGCTCGATCTCGCTCGAATCCGCGCCCGGCGCCGGCACCTCCGTCACCGTGCGCCTGCCTTTCTCAGGGGGCTTTGAAAAGCCCCCTGAAACCCGAAACCTTTGATTCGGGCAGTGCTCCCGGCGCGCCCGCGAAACGCCGCCCGTGGAATAGTTTCCAAACTCAAAGGTTTTGCCAGCTTTTTCAAAAGCCGCGGGGCGGGGCCCCGCGCCGCACCCGCAGGCGCGGAATCCCCATCCTTCAGGCGTGTTTTTCGGTTCCTTTTTACAGGAGAAAAAGGAACATCGGAAAGGGGGCCGCTTCCCGGCTGGGAAGCGGCCCCCTTGGCGTCCTCTTTTTCACCCCAGCATCCCGAGGAAGCGGCTGGGCTTGGATGGGTAGTTGTTCATCCCGCAGCGCGACCAGGTGAGGAAGAGCTTTTTCCGCGCGCGGGTGATCGAGACGTAGAAGACCCGCTTCTCCTCCTCCAGCTCGCCCGACCTGGCCGCCTGGAAGGTGGGGAAGACCCCCTCCTGCAAGACGGGCAGGAAGACGTAATCGAACTCGCACCCCTTGGACTGGTGGGCGGTGATGACCGCGACCTTGTTGGCGGAGCGGCTCATGCGGTCGAGCTCGCTCGACGAGAGGGCGGAGAGCTCGAGCAGGGCGGAGAGCTGCCGCGCAGGCGGCTGGGCGGGATCGCAGAAGTCGTCCGCGAAGTCGAGGAAGAGCTGCAAATTCGCGCGCTTTTCGGGCGCGCCGTCATAGAGCTCCCACACCCCGAACCGGTCGAGCAGCATCCGCGCGGCGGCGGGCCCGCCGAGCCCCTCCGCCTCCCGGCGGGCGGTCTCCACGAGGGAGGCCGCGCCCGCGAGGCGGGGCAGGTATTTCGCGTAGAAGGCGCGCCGCGCCTCCTGCCCCGGCAGGAGGTATCCCTTTACAAGCGCGCGGAGCACGTCGGCGGTGGCGAGGATGTCGTCCATCGCGTTGTGGGTGGGGTCGTTTGCCGCGCCGAGCGCCGCCGCCACGGTCAGGAGCTTGTGGTTTTCGAGGTTTTTGAGGTAGCGGCGGGAGAGGTCGAGGGTGTCGTACCAGACGTTGCCGAACTCTCCCGGCGCGCCGCTGCGCGCGAGGTTCCGGCGGGTGATCGCAACGTCGAAGGCGACGTTGTGCCCGACGATCACACACCCCTCGCAGAACCGGAGGAAATCCCCCAGCGCCTTCGCGGGGTCCTCCCCGCGCTCCGCGAGGAAGCCGTCGGTAAAGCCGTGGACCTTTTCGGAGTCCCCGACCGGCCCCGACGGCCGCAAAAACCGCTCGAACCGCTCGGAGACATTCCCGGCGGGGTCGAGGCGCACGGCGGCCATCTGCACGATCTCGTCGGAATAGACGTCGGTGCCGGTGGATTCCACGTCGTAGACGACGACGCGGCCATCCGCGAGCGCGTCGAGCAGCGGGGAAAAGAAGTCGCCGGTATTTCTGGTGCGCGGGTCGAAAAAGTCGGCGAGCGCGGCCCCTCCGCCCTCGCGGTAGTTGGCGGCGACCGCGCCCACCGTCGCGGGGCCGACCCCCTTGACCAGCCGCTTGAGCACGCGGGCAAGCGCCTCCCCGTCCCGGGGATTCGCGGCGACGGAGACGCAGGCGAGCGCGTCCTTCACCTCGGCGCGCTTGAGCAGCCGCAGCTCGTCCGCGAGCATGAACCGCACGGGCGGCAGGCTGTCGTCGAGGCGGCTGGCGCGCAGGATGCCGCACACGTCGGCACAGACCTTGTTGGTGCGGGTGATGATCGCGGCGCGGGAAAAGTCGGTGAGCCCGAGGGAGGCGATCTGCCCGTAGATCCAGTGGATTTCGTCGGCCGGGGTGTCGAAGGAGCGGACGACCACGTCGCCGCCGAATTCCACATGCCCCCCGCCGCCCGGCCCCCGCCCGAAGGCGTTCGCGAGAAAGGCGTTCCCGGCGGCGAGCAGGCCGGGGCTGCTGCGGTAGTTGACGGTGAATTCAATCACGCGCGGATGGAATTCCTCGGTAAAGCGCGCGATAAGCGCGCCGGGGTCGGAGCCGCGCCACTGGTAGATCGTCTGGTTGAAGTCGCCGCAGAGGAGCACCCGGGCGTTCCCGCAGAGCTTGGAGAGAAGCCCGTATTCCGCGAGGCTCACGTCCTGCACCTCGTCGACGTGGACAAAGCGGAACCGCTCCCGCCAGAGGGCGGAGGCGCGCGGGTCGGCGAGCAGCGCAAAGGCGCGGATGAGCAGGTCGGAAAAGTCGAGCAGGCCGTTCGACAGGAGCTTCAGGTTGTAGAGGCGCACGACCGACGCGCCGTATTTGACGAGGAAGCGGTGGAATTTGGGGTCGAACCGGCGGTCGGGGCCGACGCACACCCGCTCGACCTCCTCCCGCCGGTGGACAAACGCCCACGCCGCGGCGGCGGAGCAGTCCTCCTGCGGGCGGGCGAGCCAGCAGTCCTTGACCAGCCCGGTGAAATCCTGCAAAACCCGCAGCGCCTGGTCGCCCGGCTCGCGCCCCACCACCTCGAAGACGACCTCCCGGAGGATCTCCCGCGCGTCGTCGGCGTCGCAGACGGAAAAGTCCGGCCCCACGTCGGTGAAAACGCCGGGGGTCTCCCGCAGCAGCCACGCGCAGAAGGCGTGGACCGTCTTGACCGTCACGCCGCGCGCCGCCTCCCCCGCCATCCGCTCCACCCGCTCGGTCATCTCGCGGCAGGCGCGGTTGGTGAAGGTGAGGCAGAGGATCTCCTCCGGTTTTGCCAGCCCACCGGAGAGCAGGTTCGCCACCCGGCAGGCAAGCGTGTTCGTCTTGCCGGTGCCCGCGCCCGCGAGCACCAGCAGGTTGTCCGTAAAGGTTTCGGCGGCGATCCGCTGCTCGTCGTTGAGCGTGAACGCCGGCGCTGTGACCGCTGGCATCATAGGCCCCCCTCCGAAAGAAATGCGAGCCCGCCGCGAGCGCGTCGCGGCGGGCCCCTGTTCTTTTTTTTCTTGAAAAAAAGAACCAAAAAATCGCTTTTCAGGATCAAGTGTCTTGCGCCCTGCGGGGCGCGCGTCAGGGCCCCGCCCCGGCACCCCGCCGCCTTTTGAAAAAGGTGTCGCGAAGCGACGGCCCGAATGGGGACACCATTTGCCCGCAGGGCAAGTGGCGGCGAAAATTTTTGTCTGGTGAGTTCATTGTCTCATGGGACGCGCGCGCGGAGTGGAAAGCGCCACGCCTGCATCAAAAGTTTTGAGGGGTCCGGGGGAACTTTTTCAAAAGTTCCCCTAGTCTCTAAACGTAACCGACCCCGTTTCCGGGTCCATCGCGTCGACGATGGCGAGCGATTCCACCCGCACGCCCCGTCCCCGGATGAGCTCGCCGCCCTCCTGGAAGCCCTTTTCGATCACGATGCCCGCGCCCACAAGCGTCGCGCCCGAATCCTCGACGAGCTGGCAAAGCCCGTTGAGCGCGCTGCCCTTGGCGAGGAAGTCGTCGATGAGCAGGACGCGGTCCTCGGGGGAGAGGAACTTTTTGGAGACGATGATGTCGTAGACCCGCCCGTGGGTGAAGGACTCCACACGGGTGGTGTAGACCTCGCCGTCGATGTTTTTCGACTGGCTCTTCTTGGCGAAGACCACCGGCACGCCGAACTGTTCGGCGGTCAGGCAGGCGATGCCGATTCCGGACGCCTCGATGGTCAGAATCTTGGTGACGCTGCAGCCGGCAAAGCGGCGCTTGAACTCCTTGCCGATCTCGGCAAAAAGGGCCACGTCCATCTGGTGGTTGAGGAAGTTGTCCACCTTGAGGACGTTGCCGGCCTTGACGTGGCCGTCTTTGAGGATGCGCTGTTTCAGCAGTTCCATAGCGGGTTCCCTCCTAAATTCGACACGGTTCGTTGTCAACAGTTTAGCGCATCCCGCCGATTTGTTCAATGGGGAAAGCCAAATTTATGGCTTTCCTTTTTTCTTGCCCGCGAGGCGGAGGACGAGGTAGGGCTCCGCGTCGAGCGCGTCGCACAACGCGAAAAACTCGTTCATGTGATACTGGCCCATGAGCAGCCCGTGTTCCAGCCGCCAAATGTTGGATTCCGAGACGCCGCTCTTGAACGCGAGGTCCCAAATGCTCATCCCCCGCGCTTCCCGCAACCCCCGCATGAGAAACCCAACGCACTTAAAATCCGGCTTCTGGTATTTCACGCCTGTCACCTCCAAATACTATTTTGATTCATAGAGAATCAAAAGTCAATGATTCGATATGAATCACATAAGATTTTTTTGAGGTGATAGTGTGTACTTCAGAAGAATCAAGGACTTAAGAGAAGACGGCGATATCGGACAAAAGGAAATAGCGGCTTTTTTGGAAATCCCTCGAAGTACGTACTCAGGGTATGAAAATGGGCACAGAAGAATTCCAGCGGAGATTTTGGTGAAGCTCGCGGAGTTCTACAACGTGAGCGTCGACTATCTGCTGGAAGTGAGCGACAAGAAGGAGCGGGAATAGGCCGCAAAAATTTTCCTTGCCATTTACCCTGTTAAAGTGTAAAATATGGGATATCCCTTTTCGCACGACTTTTGAAAGAAGGAGGAGCATCATGAACGACCAGATCAAGCAGATTGCCCAACGCATCCGCGAGCTGCGCGAGATCCTCGACGTAGACGCGGCCGACCTTGCAAAGCAGGTGAACGTATCGGTAGCGGAGTACAACCGGTACGAGAACGCCGAATCCGACATTCCGATAGGAGTGATCTACGCGGTAGCGGCGGCGCTGAACGTCGACCCTACGGTGCTCCTGACCGGGGACGCCCCCCGCATGAGCGACTACACCATCGTCCGCCAGGGGCGGGGCGTGTCGGTGGAGCGGTACAAGGGCTACAAATTCAGTTCTCTCGCCTTCAACTATATCGGCCGCCAGTTCGACCCGATGGTGGTCGATCTGGAGCCGATGGAAAATCCCCCCGAGCTCGTCGTGCACGGCGGGCAGGAGTTCAACTACGTCTTAAAAGGCACCGTACAGCTGGTAATCGGTTCCCGGGAATTTCTTCTCGAGGCCGGCGACAGCGCGTTCTTCAACCCGATGACGCCGCACGGACAGCGCGCCGTGGGCGGCCCGGTAAAATTCCTGACCATCATCAACGAATGAACGCGGACCAGAGAATTTAAGAAAGCGGTGCAAAAAAACATGATCGAAAAATTTTTACCCCGTACCGGGTTTGACTCGTACGAGGATTTCAAGGCGAACTACCGTCTCAACGTGCCCGGGGATTTCAACTTTGCCTATGATGTGATCGACGAGTGGGCCAAAGACCCCGAAAAGCCCGCGCTCGTCTGGGTGAACGACGGCCGCGACGAGCGGCGCTACACCTTCAAGGACCTTTCGGAGTATTCCTGCCGCATGGCGAATTTCTTTACCCATTACGGCGTGAAAAAGGGCGATTTCGTCCTGCTCGTGCTCAAACAGCGGGTGGAGGCGTGGGTGTGCATGCTGGCGCTCCACCGCATCGGCGCGGTGGTCATCCCGGCCACCTTCCAGCTCATGCCGCACGACATCGAATACCGCTGCAACAAGGCGGGCGTCAAGATGATCTGCACGGTGGACGACGACGAGCTGCTCCGCAACATCGCGCAGGTGCGTCCCGCCTGCAAAACCCTCGAACAGGTGGCGGTGGTCGGGGCGCATGTCCCGGCGGGCTGCATCGACCTGCGCGCCGAGGCGGCGGCGTATCCCTCCGTTTTTCCGCGCCCCACGGGGGAGGCGGCCACCGACGTCCACGACCTCATGCTCGGGTATTTCACCTCCGGCACCACCGGGATGCCCAAGCTCATCGTCCACAACTACGCCTATCCGCTCGGGCACATCACCACCGCCAACTACTGGCACCAGGTGGAGGAGGGCGGACTGCATTTCGTGTCGGCCGATTCGGGCTGGGCGAAATTCGGCTGGGGCAAGATTTACGGTCAGTGGATCTGCGGCGCGGTGATTGTGGCATACGACACCGAGGGCAAGTTTGACCCCAGGCATATGCTTGAGACGGTCGAGCACCTGCGGCCGACGACCTTCTGCGCGCCGCCTACCGTCTACCGTTTCCTCATCAAGGAGGACCTCTCGAAATACGATCTCTCCTCCCTCAAAAAATGCACGATCGCGGGCGAGCCGCTCAATCCCGAGGTCTTCAACCGCTGGAAGGAGGCGACCGGGCTGGAGCTCACCGAGGGCTTCGGCCAGTCGGAGACGACGGTTATCATCGCGAACTTCCCGTGGTTTCCGATCAAGCCCGGCTCGACCGGCAAGTTTTCGCCCCTCTACGACCTCGACATCGTCGACGAGGACGGCAACTCCTGCGAGGACGGCATCGTCGGCACGATCGTCGTCAAAAACCTCGACAAATTCCGCCCGGCGGGCCTGCTCGTCGAATACCGCGACGACCCCGCCGCCAACGAGGACGCCTTCTTTGACAACATGTATTCCACCGGCGACACCGCCTGGCGGGACAGCGACGGCTATATCTGGTTTGTCGGCCGCAACGACGACGTGATCAAGTGCTCGGGCTACCGCATCGGTCCCTTCGAGGTCGAATCGGCGCTCATGACCCATCCGTCGGTGCTCGAGTGCGCCGTCACCGCCGCGCCCGACCCCGTGCGCGGGCAGGTCGTCAAGGCCACCATTGTGCTCGCAAAGGGCTACGAACCCTCCGACGCGCTCAAAAAGGAGCTCCAGAACCACGTCAAAAAGGAGACCGCCCCCTATAAATATCCGCGCATCGTCGAGTTCGTGAGCGAGCTGCCCAAAACCACCTCCGGCAAGATCAAGCGCAAGCAGATTCGGCTGGAGGACTCTCAGAAATAATTTTTTCGCCGCGCCCGGCAGGGTGCGGCGATTCTTTTTTTGCCGCTCAGGGAGCGGCAGAGCTTGTCGGTAGTCGGCCGACGGCGGTTTTAGATTGTCCGCTCATCGAGCGGAGGAGGTTGTCGGTAGTCGACCGACAGCGGGCTTAGATTTGCCGCTCGGGGAGCGGCGGAGTTGCCGGGTCCCGCCCCGGCGGGCGGCCCCATTTCTTGTACGGACAAGAAATGGGGGAAAGAAGCCGCAGGGGGCTGCGCCCCCTTGACCCCCGCGCCGCCTCCGGTTGGCCTGCGGCCAAAGTCGGCGGCGCCCCGTCCACGGATGAGTGAACGAGCTTACAGCATCCCGCCTGGCGCCGCGCCGCGGGCGCAATGCCTCTGCCGGCAAGCCTCCGGAACCGTACCGGAAATGCGCCCGGGGAGGCACGGCCGCTTTTGCATGGCGCGCAGCGCCCACGGGGAGGCGGAAAACTGCGCGGCTTCGCCGCGCACGCGCGCAGGGCGCGCGAACGCCCGGAACGGGCGTTGTTTTCCGCCGTGCGTCCCCGGCGAGCCATCCGGCTTCGGTCGTTGGGAGCGTCCGCAACTTGAATTGAGCCTTCAGCTTGTGTACCCGTGGGGAGCGGCGGCAGCTCGCGGGCTATGGCAAGGTACTCCCGGAGATTCCTAAGAACCCGGCGGAGGGTTCTTAGGCGGACTTTTGGTTCCTTTTCGTCCGTCCGAAAAGGAACCCGTGGTGCGC